>JBHIAL010000261.1:0-2637 GCA_046758525.1 bacterium | reverse complement strand
ATATTCCACCACACTCCTTTGCTTGCCCATAGCAAGAGCCCTATATTTTCAGGGTCAGGCCACGAAAACTACCCCCACGGAAATGGCGCAGGGTATAGATTGAGGATCAACATATTTATACGCTACTGGATAGATTTCCCAGCCTACCAGACTCACTAAACGGTAAACATCAATTCCTACCGCCTCCATGGATGGCCTTGCCTTCAAAGGGAAACGACATCGGCCGCTGTCCAGGAATTGGCAGATTCGACCCCCACAAAGAGCGGTCTTGCATCCTCCCGCAGCAAAACCAGCAGCAAAGTAATATCCGTCATTAAAAGCTAGAGCCTCAACTCCAGAGACAATATGATGCGTTTTACCCTGGTGAGCCATATGAGCCTTATGCCACTTCTCATCGTCCACAAAATCCTCAGCCGGCAGAACATCATTCTTTACCAGTATAGCATAATTATATTTTTCTAATATCCTTCGCATCTGGTGCAGCTCAGGGGTATAGGGAGGACAATTAGGTGTTTCCCCGTATAAGTGGCAGCGAGGAACAAGACATTTCAGCCTCACCCGTGGGTCTATCACAACTTGCCTGGCAGAGATAATCCTGGCATCGGTTGCTCCTAACTGAAGAGCCTCTTCTCGATAAAGATCAAGATCCTTTTTCAAAATCTTTTCCGGGGTATCTAGTCTTATTCTCCTGGCTCTAATCCTACTCATTTTATTTACTTTCATTCTATCTGATTCTCAAGATTGACAATTCTGACTAAAAATTTACCGAAGCTTCTCCAGAAGAACCACCACTTGTAGAAATTAAGGAGAAAATTTGTACCTCAGCCGATCTTTCCCCTGCCGCAGATCAATGATCCTCCCTGTCACTTTGCCTTTATCAAAATCAACTACGGCAAAGCTCGGAGGAAAGCCTCTTTTGTCCTCTTTTTGCAGGTGGCCAGGGTTTACCCACAGGACTCCATTTTTTTTCTTTATCTCAGGGATATGGGTATGACCATAGAGAACTACCTTTATTCTCTCCGTCTCTATTATCTCCTCCGGTGAAAGCTCACCCGGTGGGTCATTTTTGTGAGCGGTGGGGGCATGGGTGATAAGAGTTTTTACTCCGCCAAATTCCCTGACCAGGCGATTGGGTATCTGAGGATCCTGATAATAAGTGCTGAAAACCCCGGGAATTCTCACTATTTCAACCTCAAACTGCTCCAGAACCTTAGCATCATCGTAATCGTCCCCCAGATGTATAATGGCTCGTACCTTTTCTTCTTCAAGGAGCTTGGGAGCCGCTGACTTCAGATTATCTAGATTTTTATGACTGTCGCTTACTACGCCTATTTTCATATTGGCACTCCTTGGCTTTTAAGCTATTTTTCAATCTGACTCTCAAGAAGTTCAAGATAAGACTTCCTGGTGAGCTTTCTTTTTCCTATGCCTAACTTTTTCAAAAGAGTGAACATCTTTTCTTTATCCTTCCAGGAGGTTCCTTCTAGCTCCAGAAAATTTCCTAATCCTTTCACTTCATCTAGATAGATTTTCAGATCCTTCCACTGATAAAAACTCCTCCATTTCTCCACTTCTCCTATGGGGGAGAAACCCAAACTTTTTAAAAGGTTGAATACCCCCTTCTCTACCCTTATCTGAATCTCTCTTCTGGTTTTTGTCTCCGGATCAAGCTTTGTCCCTTTGTAAGTTAAAAAATACTCATCCTTAACTTTCCGTACTCTTAAGGCTTCATCAGTTTTTTTAAAATCATGACAGGGATGTCTGAAATAGATATCTTTTTGATGGGTCCGGTTGATAAACTTTGCCCTTAACTCACCTAGCCTCTTTCTGATTGACTCAATCTCTATCTTTGCCTTGATCTCCACTTCTAGCATATTTAGATCGCTTCAAGTCATTGCTTAAAAGAATGGTTAGTGGGTGTTTTTCGAATCTCTATTTTTTAGAGATGTTCAAGAGTATCCCCACGGCTGTCAGACACACGATTAAGGAAGAGCCTCCGTAGCTAATGAAAGGCAGGGTAGCTCCAGTTGTGGGAAGAATTACTGTGGCCACGCCCATATTGACAATGGCCTGAACGAGAATAAGACAGGTTAGTCCAAGAGCTAAAAGCCTACCTAGACTGTCCGGTGCTTTTCTAGAGATCTTAAAACCACGCAGGGCTATGACAAAAAATAATGCTATGATGAGGCTGGTTCCAATAAACCCAAGTTCCTCTCCAATTACGGCGAAAATAGAATCGGTGTGGGGAGCGGGAAGATAGAAAAGTTTTTCTTTGCCCTGACCCGGTCCCAGACCCCACAGGCCCCCTGAGCCTATAGAGGTCTTCAAATGCAGAGGATGAAAACCTATTCCCTGAGGGTCCTTTTCTGGATGAAGAAATCCGAGTATCCTGATTTTTTGATAGCCTATCTTGAATATGGAGAAAGATAAAGGTATGAAAGCTAGAAAGGCGGTATAGGCTAGGTGAGAAATTCTGGCACCTCCGGCGTAGAGAAGAATGAAGGCTAGTATGGCTATAATTAGAGCCGATCCTAGATCCGGCTCCATCATCACCAGAACAGAAATAACTCCTAAACTGATAAAATAGGGAAGAGAGCCACTAATGTAACTTTGCATCTTTTCTTTCTTTCTTACCAG
>JBHIAL010000260.1:0-2640 GCA_046758525.1 bacterium | reverse complement strand
AAACTAAAAAGGATGTTGAGGGAGATCCAGAAGATATGAGAAAGTTAATAGGTGTCTGCGGGAGCGATAGCACTGATCCGGAACTCTCTTTTTGACATCCACCACTTTTCAGCTAAGATGATTGAGAAACGAAAAGAGAGCATCTGGCCCAAGCAAGAATTAGGAACGAGCTATTTAACGCTGCCAAAAAGTTTAGCGGAGGTCTCTTAAAAAGACTATCTATGCGGGGGACAAAAGTTAAAAAGGAGGGGTACAAATGAAGAAAGGTTTAGTAATTGGGGTAATAATATTGACGGCGTGTGGCTTTATATTTGGTAATGTGGGAGTAGCTGCGATAACCACCGGTGGAACCCTGGAGATAAAAATAGTAAGAAGTAATGAAAAGCCAGCCGGAGCGGAGGTAGCCAGCTCCTTGTTCAAATATGGCGATGTGAGGATGCATTACGATGTGAAAGTAACCTCCGGTCCCTGGGAGGCATTGTTTGCCCCCCGGATCAGACTGGATGGAGAACCCCAGTTTGTCGAGGATGATGGTTCCTACCTCAAGGTTACCCTGAATAGGGCAAGTTTCATGCTAAAACCGAGGTTGGACTATGAGGTATTCGATGTCTATGCCTATGGACCAGATGGAGTGATTGATGGGGGCGCCAACATTCCTAAGAAACCCGGGATCAAAATCAATCTACCAATCAAGTCCTTAAATATGAGTTTAGATCTAGCAGTAAATAATTCGGCTGTATACAAAAACACCGGTATGGAGCTAACGGGCACCGGAGATCAGAAAACAAAATGGAACTACGGAGCAGGCCTGGCCTTTGCCGTAAAACCTATCACTCTGGGGTTACAACTCGACCGTACTGAGGTTAAGGATGCCACCTGGTACGGTTCCTCTTATGGAGTTAAGTTAACATCCGACCTGGCTCCCCTAACCCTAACGGCTGAGTTCGCAAACTGGAGTCCTGAAGCGACCCATCTTAAGACAGGTTCAGGCCTGTATGGCGAGATTACTTACACCTTGTGTGAGGGTCTGGGTAGACTAGCACTCGAATACAAAAAATCCGACAAAGAATTCAATGGAGGTGGGTATGGGCCTTCCCCTGAGGACTACTACAAGATTACAGGTAGGTATTCTTTTCTCCTTGCTAAAGCGGTGGACTTAAGCTTGGCTTTTTCCAGGGTAGATAAGGGTTACGGAGATGGAGGGTTCATCGAATTTGAAGTAAAGGCAACATCATCCTTCTAGCAGAGAAGGAATCCGGGAAGGAAAAGAAAGTTAAGTATTTCCGCGAAAAGAGCTCCGAGACTTAGAGCAGGCAAGAACATAAGAAAAATGACGAAGGGGAAAGTTAGCCAAAGAGGCCTTTCTCCAAAGTAGAGAGGATTTTTAAAGATTTGCCGGAGTGGCGGAATCGGGAGACGCGCTGGACTCAAAATCCAGTGGGGCTTACCCCCTCGTGTGGGTTCGACTCCCACCTCCGGCACCCCACCAGAGGAATAGGAATGTTCCTCTTCCTTGCTTACCTAACCTCTCAGACACTCTCGCCCACACAAAGGGCTTAAAAGAGATAATTTACAATTTTCTTTTTGCTTCTTCCAGTTTCTCTTGCTGTTCGTAGAATCGCACCATCTCAATTATATGAGCAGCCAATCCCTGGCTGTAGGAGACGATTACCGGGGGGCGGAAAGGGTCATCGCTGACGCTCAATTGAATAGTATTGCCACTAACATCCTGCCACTGAGCACCACCTAGAGTGCCCTTTTTTACGTATGGCTTAATAGGTTTTCCGTATTTGGCCCTCAGGTCCTTCAGTAACTCGCCTAAAAAACGATACTGGTATCCACCGGCACCCCAAAAATCTAACCTCACCTGGAAAAGGCGATTGCCGAAGAAATAGAAGGTAACCAGAGCTACCTGGTTAAATAATCGATGCTGATGTTGGAAAGAGCGTATTAATTTATCTACCGGAACGATTATAACACCTGCCCGGTAGTGCTCTAGAGGAGAAAAATCTCGATCAGCAAAAATGCTTTTCACCTGTTCTGGGGACATTCCCCATAGGGCTCCTTCATATCCATCTACTATAGGGGACGCTAAACCCAACGATGCCCATCCCCAAAAAAAGATCAAAAAAAGAACCACTATCTTCCATTTCTTCAGGTTAATTTTCTCGAGAATCATCTGTTTTCCTCAACTTCTATCTTCTTCGTCCTACCTCCATTAACAGGAACACGCATCGGCTTCTTTAAAGTATTATAGCTTCTTTTGCGTTTCTTCACGTTTGAGCTTTTCTCTTTGTTTTCGAGTCTCGCTAAGTTCCTCCTCCAGAGCCGTATCAATATAAGAAACCGTAATGCCTGGAAAAAGCAGAGATTTAGGATTAAAAGATAGCTGGATTACATTAAGTTCATCGCCCAGCCAGAGAGTCGTCGCCAATCTATTATTGGGCTCGACCTTGTCCTGAACTGGCTTTCCATACTTTTCCTTTAGGAGCTCATTTAGTATCTGATAAAAAGAAAACTCTCCCGCCCGTCGATATACTGTTACCTGAAATAGTTGATCTTTAAAAAAGTAAAAATTGATAGTCACCTTCTTATCGAGAATCTGGTCCTCAAAATAAAAGAAATCAACCAGTTCATCGG
>JBHIAL010000259.1:0-2642 GCA_046758525.1 bacterium | reverse complement strand
AGCTCCTCCTGATGTTCCAGAGCCTCTATTACATCCTCTGTCTTATCCACCGGAAGAAGAGTAGAATTGGTATAGTAGGGAACCCTCTTTCCAGCGGTGATAATGTCCGGATACTTTCTCCTATCAATTCTTGCTAAACGATAAGAAGTGCCTTCAGCAGGTACAGCCTCCAGATTATAGATGTGGGAAGTCTCCTCTTGAAAGTCAGAGAGTTTTGCCTTCATAAACTTTAAGGTCTCTACAGCAAAACTTTTGCCTTCCTCAGAAGCTACATCTTCCCCCAACAGGTTTAAACAGGCCTCATTCATACCAACTGGACCAATGGTGGAGAAGTGATTTTTTAGAGTCCCTAAGTATCTTTTGGTATAAGGCAAAAGGCCCCCTTCCATATTCTTTTCCACTATTTCCCTTTTGGTCTCCAGGGAAATCTTGGCTAGACCCATTAGGTATTCTAACCTGTGGAAAAAATCATCTTTATTTTTGGATAGATAGGCTATCCTGGGCATATTTATGGTAACGACTCCCAAACTTCCCGTAGAATCACCCGAGCCAAAAAGTCCTCCTGTGATATTTCTATCTAATTGTCTTAAGTTCAGCCTCAACCGACAACACATCGATCTTATATCGCTAGGATTGAGGTCACTGTTGATAAAATTCGAAAAATAAGCGAGGCCATACTTTGCTGTCATCTCAAAGAGTAGTCTTGCGTTCTCCGTTTCCCAGTCAAAATCCCGTGTTAAGTTATAGGTGGGGATGGGGAAAGTAAAAGGTCTTCCGTTCATATCCCCTTCCGTTAAAACTTCGATAAAGGCTTTATTGATTGAGTTCATCTCCTTTTGATAATCATCATAGGTTTCCTCCAGTAACTTGCCCCCCAAAACAACCGGCTGTTTCTTAAGATCATCAGGAACAGTCCAGTCTAAAGTTAAATTAGTAAAGGGACTTTGGCCACCCCACCTGGAAGCTATATTTAGATTAAAAACAAATTTCTGAATAGCCTGCTTAATCTCTTGGTAATCTAATTTATCCTTTCTTACAAAAGGTGCCAGGTATGTATCTATAGAATTAAAGGCCTGTGCACCTGCCCACTCATTCTGTAAAGTTCCGATAAAATTCACCATCTGGAGAAGTGCCGTGTCCAGGTGCTTTGCCGGCTTGGATTCTACTATTCCGGGAACACCGTTAAAGCCCTCGTAAAGAAGTTTACTTAAACTCCACCCGGCACAATATCCGGTAATGCCGAAATATAGATCGTGAAGGTGAATATCACCATTACGATGAGCATCGGCCACTTCCATGGGATAGATCCGGTCCAGAGTATAATTGGCAACCACTGATCCAGCCACATGCATGAGAAGCCCGGACATAGAATATCCTATATTACTGTTTTCTCTCACTCTCCAATCCACCTGTGATAGATACCCACTAACTATCCTTTCTACCTCAAGGAAAGTGGTCTTTATCTTCCTAAGACTCTCATGCTGTTTTCTATAAAGGATGTAGGCTTTGGCCGTTCTGGCATGCCCGTCCTCAATTAAAACTTTCTCCACTATGTCCTGCACATCCTCCACCGTGGGAGTCTCGGCAGGAAATCGGTGTTCTAATATGGCTACCACCTGATCTGATAGTCTCTCGGCTAGAGATCTATCCCTTCCCCCTACAGCCTGAGCGGCTGCCCAGACAGCCTTAGTAATCTTTTCTTGGTCAAAATCAACTATCCTTCCGTCCCTTTTACGAATTTTGCTAATCTTATGATCTGACGCCATATGAAGTCCTCCTTATCTTAATTATCCTTCGTCTCCTCAACCCGTCTTATTATCGACTCGAAAATAAGCCTTCCATCCTCTGAGCCTAAAAGATACTCAGATGCCCTTTCAGGATGGGGCATCATCCCCAAAATATTGCCATCTTTATTACAGATACCCGCTATAGCCTCCTTTGATCCATTAGGATTGGACTCCTCAGAGATAGTTCCGTCCTTACTGCAATATCTAAAAATAATCTGATTGTTTTTCCTCAATCCCTGGAGGGTCTCTTCATCCGCATAGTAATTTCCTTCAATATGGGCAATGGGGATCTTGAGAACCTGTCCTCTACGACATAGGTTAGTGTAAGGGATTTGTTCATTCTCTACCCGAATGTGGATAAACTTACAGACAAACTGAAGATTCTTATTCCTGACCATGGCCCCGGGTAATAGACCCGCCTCCAGAAGAATCTGAAATCCGTTACATATCCCTATTACCAATCCTCCTTCTCGGGCATAAGCTCCCACCGAACTCATCACGGGAGAAAACCTGGCTATAGCTCCGGTGCGAAGATAATCCCCATAGGAAAAGCCCCCGGGAAGAATAAGACAGTCATAACCGGCCAGATTTTTTTCTTTATGCCAGACAAAATCAACCTCTTTTCCCAATAGGTGTTTAATCACCCAGTAGCAGTCATAGTCACAGTTTGAGCCAGGAAAGACAACTACTCCAAACCTCATTTGATCACTTCTCCTCAATTTCATACCTATACTCCTCAATAACCGGGTTGGCTAAAAGCTTAGCACACATCTGCTTTAGATCACTTTCGGCTTTCTCTTTATCCTGAGTATTCAGCCTCATCTGAATGTATTTCCCCATGCGGACATCAGAAAT
>JBHIAL010000258.1:0-2653 GCA_046758525.1 bacterium | reverse complement strand
ATTTAGTTGAAAAAATTAATACCTTTTTTACAGAATGTCATTCCTGCGAAAGCAGAGATTTTATTGCAGCAGATAATTTAACACTTTCTTCTATTCATGTGAAGATTTTGAATTTGCATGCCATATAGTGGTCATATCTGGGAATACTTGGCGTCAATTAAATTATGGCGATTATAATAGTCCACGCTTCTTCAACAAAAAACGATACTTCATAATACCATCAGTAAAAGAAAAATCTCCTCAATGTTCTTAGATATTGAAAATTATTAATCCGCCATAATTTATTTGACATTATTCCCAAACCATGATATCTTCCTCCTTAGCCCATAGAGGGTGTCTCAAGACAATAAACATCCATTCCCAAAGGAGGCAATGACATGATTAAAATCGATAGCGAAGGACTCTTTCTATTGGGACCACATGGCGTTCTCCCCTTAAAGGAAAATGACGAAATCACTTTTAAGCTTGCTATGTTATTCGAAGGAGAGTGTGAAGGCTTGGGTCCAACCAAGGCCGCTGAAAAGTTCGGATATACAAGACAACGGTATCATCAATTACTTCAGAAGTTTAAACGGGTCGGTGCTAAGGCTCTCAAAAGCCAAAAACCCGGACCAAAAGGCAACTATATAAGAACGGATGAGGTTGTACGTCAGATTATTCGATATCGATTCCTTGATCCGAAGATCTCATCGGAGGTTATCGCTCAAAAACTCGTACAATGTGGATATCCAATTGCGATACGCAGTGTCGAACGTGTTATCTCTGAGTATGGCCTACAAAAAAAAACTTCACTTGTCTCATCCAGGAAAACCACCGGAAAAGATTGAAACCCATCGAACAAAGGAAAAGATACGTCACGAACCCTGCGACCCTCAAAGCATTGAACGTGATGTTCGTCAACTCTTGGCCAACAAGATCTCGGGAAGCATGGTTGGAATCTGGCTGCTGATACCTGAATATCTCAGGCTGGGTGCATGGGATCTGCTTAAGACCTGGTCCGGCATGTCAGATGCACAGGCAGAGACTCGGTTGGCTCTCCAGCTTGTCAACGAAAGGGCTTTGTGTGTCAAAGGCATTCGCCAGAAACGGACGTTGAGCCAGAAGGGATTTGAATTGGCTAATGGGTTGCCTTTTATAGCCACTGATCCGGCTATACACAACCTGTTGGGGAGTCATTCTGTTGCCGACGCACAACGATTCCAGGTAGAACTCGGCAAGATACGGCAGACATTTGGTCATTTCCGCGGTAGGATTCTCGCTATCGATCCGCATCGGATCCAATCCTACAGCAAGAGGCAGATGATTCGACGTCAAAAGGATAGAGATTCAAAAGCTTCTAAAACGGCACAAACATTCTTCTGCCTGGATGCCGAGACAAAACAGCCTATTTGCTTTATTACTGCTTCATCTTCAAGGAAGGTAAAACAGGCTATGCCGGAACTGCTGAGTTTAACTGCTGAGGTTCTCAAGCTCAGGGGAAAAAAGCCACTCGTTATGGCAGATAACGAGCATTATAACGTTGAACTTTTTGACTGGGTATACTCAGAGTCACCATTCGATATGTTAGTACCGATGCCATATAGTAAATCTGTACAAAGGACCATTCGAATGGTTCAAGATAAAGCATTTAAACGGCATTGGGCTGGCTACGCTACAACAAAATGTCTTTACCAAATGACCAGGAGCAATTACGGGCCGTATCATCAGTTTATTCAACGTAAAGGAGAACGACAGGACGACTATGATTTCAAAGCATTCCTGTGCACCAGTGACCGAAATGAAATGGAAGCTCTCTCTGTCAACTATCCTGAGCGATGGCACATTGAAGAATTTTTCAAGAACAAACAGGCTCTTGGATGGAACCGGGCAGGCACTATGAACCTGAACATCCAATATGGCAAGATGACTATGGCATTATTGGCACAGGCAGCCAGCTCGATGATGCGGCAACGGATCGGGCCTCCTGTTGCTGAATGGGATGCTGAGCACATGGCCAGAGATTTGTTCTTGGGATTGGAAGGCGATATTCGTGTAAAACATGATACTGTTATTGTTACATATTATAACGCCCCAAACTCTGAATTGATGAAAAGTCATTATGAAAACTTGCCTGATAAATTGACATCAGAAGGAATACAACCAACTATCCCATGGTTGTACGATTTCAAGCTTGATTTTCGGTTCAAATAAACCATGAGACCTCATTTGCCGTTATCATAGTTACACTCCCCAATCGTCAAGGGTAAGAACCTGACTTTTTTACTACTTGCAGTTCTATTGAAGAAATGTCATAGTCAATAAGACATCGAAAGTAGCTCCTCATCTTCCTTCAATGGTCATTTCCAAATGCTAAAGGGCAAAAAAACCTGTTAATCCTGGACTAAGATAGAAGCTACTGTAAAATAAATTCCCCCTTTAAAAAGTCTGCGGAAGCAGGAATCCAGAAATATGAAAAATTTTTACGTTTATATCCTTTGCAGTAAACGAAATGGTACTTTATATACAGGCGTTACTTCTGATATTGTCAAAAGAGTTTATGAACATAAACATGGTTTAGTAGAAGGTTTCAGTAATAAATATAATGTTCATCATCTAGTCTGGTATGAAATTCATGAATCTGCGGAATCTGCAATTGTAAGGGAGAACCAGATAA
>JBHIAL010000257.1:0-2660 GCA_046758525.1 bacterium | reverse complement strand
GCGGAAAGATTTAACCACCTCAAGATAGTCCTCATAAAGTCGTTCTTCGCTCATTTTTTTAGGTCTCAACAATCTCCCATGAATAGCTAATCTCTGCTGTTTCTCCCAGCATGGCACCAACCGGACAATACTTATTTTAAGAGGTCTCGATGGCCCATCTTATATCCTCATCATTCAAACCTCTACCCCGGAAGATGTACGTTATATGAATATCGGTAAATACTCGTGGACGCTTCTTGGCTTCTTCTTTTTTTCATATATCTAGCCTTTTCCCCCGGTTACCCGGGTTTCCTCAAAAGGAACCTCTATCCCTCCAAATGGCGTATTCCGGTACGCTATCCCACTTATTTTCCAATTAATGGTGCCCTTTGCCAAATCGCCCCCAAAAACCTTGTCAGCGCTAGAATAGTTCAACACGAAAGATGAAGACACCATACTATTGCTATGTGCCGGAACATTGATTGCATTGTTAATTTTACCCTCTCCTAGATAAATATTATTTCCATAAATCTCGTAATCTAATTGGTCTAAAGTTACTGCCATTCCACTGGGATTACGGATGTTAAAGACAATCTCTAAATTGGCGCCGGTTAGCCCTATGCCAGTAACTCTGACATCCACGATGCTTATCTTAAAGCTCTTCAAGGCTTTGCCTCTTTGATTCTCACGTAAAAGATAAAAACTGCCCATAACAACTATGAGAGCGACTATGAGAATGCCAACCCAAATACTTTTCTTGAAATGCATCATCATCCTTGTCTTACTGTGCGATTCTGCCAGATGAGAACTTCAGGTCAAACCACGGCTCGAGTTTTCGGCCACAAGTTCTTCCAATTTTTCACTTTTCTCTGAATTACCAAGGTGGGTGAAAGAAACTACTCCGGTGGCTGATGAAGAAGGAACCACCAGAGCCTTGACTATACTGTCTTTAAATCTGCCAACCTGAAGGAAAATATCCAATGATCGATCTACCCCGTGTACATCCTCCTTTAAGAAGTCAAAAAAATCTCGGCTCTTTTTTCCCCGGATCGTATTGACTGACTCTTCCAATGACATAAACCCGGGCACATCTCTTCGGGGCAGGCCCTTTATCAATAAGATCTTCTCCAAGCTGTCCAGATCCAGAAGATGAGTAATGTATTTTGAAGAACCAATTTTCCCCTTGGCCATCAAATTCAAGGCTATCCCTAGATGATAGGGTAGGGCACCGCTGGTACCTCCTATTAAAGGACCATTGTAATGAATCTCATTAGTGGGAATTTGGACAAACTTATCGGGTATCCCTCCAAAGAGGCTGACGAATCCACCTTTTTTTACTATGCTCAGTGCCTGTCTTTGTGCCTTAGCCGTGCTACAGGCAGTGATGACAACATCAGCTTTTCCACCACCAGTTAAATTAAGTACCTCCTTCTCTAAAATCCCTTCTTCAGAGTCATCCAGGTAATAGTCGGCCACTTTCATAGCCTGAGCCAGTTTTAATTTATAGACGGAACGCTGGGCAATCATCACCATTTTTGCTCCCGAAATCTTAGCCAGTTCAGCATGCATACAACCCAGAGGTCCACCACCGATAACCACCACCACATCACCCGGATGGGTCCCCTTTATAGCAGCGTATTCACCCCGGGTTTTTATCCAGGATCCATAACGAAACACCTTCTTCTGAGCGTGGATGGCGCAGGCCCACGGCTCTGCCAGAGCTGCCGTCCAGAAGGGAACGTTGTCTGGAATAAAATAGATGGCAGGAATCCTCTTTTTCAAAATTATCCCCGGAACCATCATATATTCTGCAAATCCTCCATGATAATTAAACCCTACATCCTCTCTGTTCTCACACGCCTCCGGTCGATGATCTCTACAACTCTGGCACTTCTCACAGGCAATCACCGGGGCAACTACTACCCTATCGCCTTCTCTGTACCCCCTTTTTTCTACCTCCAGCCCTGTATCTACCTCAAATTTCCGTACCTCGGAGCCAACCTCAACTATGGTGCCCGCTAGCTCATGTCCAGGAATGATGGGATAGGATTTTATAAGCTGGTGTCCTTTAAAATATTTTTTAACGTCGGTTCCGCAAACAGCACAGACAGCTACTTTAATTAAAATATCGTTCTTTCCGCACTTCGGCCTGGGGATAGCTTTTATTTCGAAATGTTGAGGAAAATCTCTGGGATTATCTAATAATGCTGCATACATTTTTATCTCTAGGATATAGCTACAAGGTTAGCCAATCTCTTTAGGGCCTTTAGTTTCTCGCTTCTTCCAATTTTTGCCTCTGCTATAGCCTGTTTAAGAACCCAGATAGTTTTATCATACCCTTCTCGATCAACCGGATAAGGGTAACCATCTTTTCCTCCATGGGCAAAACTATAGGTAGCCGGATCACGGAAACTAAGTCTAGCCCCATAAACGAGGTCTGAGACTAAAGCCAGAGCCCTGATAGTTTTAGGCCCTACTCCCATGGTTTCATCATAATAGAGAAAGCACAGAAAGTCAAGTTTTATTCATCGTTACGGCTCATTCCACCCGCTTGACTCCCGGCATTTTTGTTATATAATTATGAAAGGCTGGCAAAACATATGTCCGGGGCGTGGCGCAGTTTGGTAAGCGCGCTTGCTTTGGGAGCAAGAGGTCGTGAGTTCAAATCTCACCGCCCCGAC
>JBHIAL010000256.1:0-2667 GCA_046758525.1 bacterium | reverse complement strand
GAGGAGAGTAGACAGATACCTCCATGCCTCAGCATGATTGGGATTTGATGTTGAGGTCGAAGGGAGGGGGGATGCTTCAGCTTTGGCTGAATCAAGGGCAATTGCCCTTGATTAAAGAAAGGGAAACAATGGAGGACGAAAAGACAAAAGGGGTAGCTCTTAATTCCGAAAGACCATTTTCTCTTCTGGTGCCCGTTTTCATCGTCTCGTTGTCGGTGCTTATGTTTGAGATAACTCTGATTCGCGTGTTTTCTGTAACATTGGCTTATCATTATGTCTTTGTCATAGTTTCCCTGGCTGTTCTTGGTCTAGGCTTGGGAGGAGGCCTCATTCACAGAATAAAGAAAAAGATAGCTGGAGAAAGAGATATTTTCAAGGTTCTCTTTTTCCTTTCTTTGCTCTTCCCCTTATCTTTAATTTTTTCCCTCATCCTGTGGTTAAAGGCTTCGACAACACCGACCCTGGCCCTTTATTCTTTTACTGGCATTGTCCCTTTCTTCTTCGCCGGGATGTTCCTCTCGTTAGTTTTTACGGGATTTACCAGGCAAAGTAGCAAGATCTATTTTGCCGATCTGGCAGGAGCGGCTACCGGTTCTCTCATGGTTATCTTAGCTTTGCAGCTTTGGGGAGGCATTAACACTGTCTTACTGGCGGGAGGAATAGCCTCGCTTAGTGGTCTATTTTTAGCTCTCGCCTCAAAAAGAAAGATACTCATGGGATCAACTCTGATTTTTTCCTCTTTTCTCTTCCTCTTTTTTTACCTAAATCTTAACTTTAAACATATAGATGTGAACTTCTCTGTTCATATCTCTCCCGAGAAAACTCTATTTGCCAACTTAAACGATCCAGACCGGGAGGAAAGAATCATTTACACCGATTGGAATGCCTTTGCTCGCACTGATGTAACCGAAGGAAAAGATCCCTATGTAAAATGGATCTACATTGATGGAGGGGCAGGATCAAAAATGTTGAAATTTGATGGTGATCTCCATAAGCTAGCTCCTCTTATTAAGGAGACTGGTTTTTTCCCTTTTTATCAGGGAAGAAAAGATAAGATTCTCATTATTGGTCCCGGTGGAGGAAAGGACGTCCTCTTAGCCCTGCTGGGTGGAGCAAAAGAGATCACTGCAGTAGAGATTAATCCTGGATCAGTAAAAGCGGTAAAAAAATTCTCTAGTTTTAACGGTAATATCTATGATTTTAGTAATGTGAAGATATTCCTTGGTGATGGGCGCAGTTTCGTCAAGCGAAGCCAGGAAAGATATAACATCATATACCTATCCCTCGTTTATACCCAAACGGCGAGTATGGTAGGATACTCTCTGGCAGAAAATTATATCTTTACCAAGGAAGCCTTCGTTGATTATCTGGGCCATCTAGATAAAGATGGTCGCGTGGTGATGCTCCTGCACGATAGTCAAGACTTACTTAAAGTCTTTGCCACCGCGATTTCGGTATTGGAGGATAAAGGCGTTAGCGCGGAGCGCTCCTTAGAACATATGATCATTATAAATGGCTCCATGGCAAAGGAAGACCCTGGTCGAGTCCATATGCCTCTTTTCATCCTAAAAAAATCTCCTTTCACCATGGAAGAAGCAACTGCCGTTCTAAGGACGGCTCTGGTTCTAAAGAAAAGACCGTTATTTATTCCTTATGTTTATGAAGAAGGGCTTTATTCGTTGATAGGCACAAAAATGAGTTTGAAGGAATTCATATCTGGTTCAGTCATTAACGTTAAGCCGGCCGTCGATGACAGCCCCTTTTTCTACAATTTCAACAAAGGAGTTCCTCCTTTGTTGGGAACTTTGCTTCTGATCTCTTTGTTTCTCGCGGGAACTTTTTTAATACCCTCTTATACCAGAGGGAGGCTTAAAAACTCTCAGACCGTTCCCGGTATATTCCATTTTCTCCTCTACTTTACTTGTCTGGGATTGGGATTCATGCTCATCGAGATTGCCTTAATACAGAAATTTATCCTATTTTTAGGCTATCCTACCTTAGCCTTCTCGGTAACTCTCTTTTCCATCCTCTTAGGAGGAGGATTAGGTAGCCTGACCAGTAATTTCATTGAAAAAAGACTAACCCGGAAGATTTCCCTGGCTGCTTTAGGGATATCGGCCGTGATCATTGCTTACCTTTTTGGCTTACCCTTCCTTTTAGATAAATTCCTATCTTCCTCCATCTTAGCTCGCTCTTTAATTACCATGGCTATAATTTTTCCTCTGGGGTTTTTAATGGGTGTACCCTTCCCAACCGGGCTTAGGATCTTAAACGATTTCTTTCCCCAGGATATTGCCTGGATGTGGGCAGTTAACGCGGTTATGTCCGTGGTAGGATCGATCCTGGCTGTAATAATGGCCATACTCTTTGGATTTACCTGGGCCCTATTAGCCGGGGCAGTGGCTTACATTTGGATATTTTACAAATTCCATTCCTTCGACATTATCGAGGCCAAGGAGAGGATGGTTCCAGCCGAAGTGCCAATGATAAGAGATTGAAGGTAGCTTTACTCCGGCTCCCACAAGCCTTTTTGGTATGGTGCAAGTTGTCAGATGGGGGAGAAGGGGTTGACAAGAAAAAATTTTCAGTTATAATAAGAGTAAATCAGTCCAATTAAGGGTATCCAATGAAATTGACCCAGGGAGCAGATTATGGCATGGCCGCCGT
>JBHIAL010000255.1:0-2671 GCA_046758525.1 bacterium | reverse complement strand
TTGACATTGTCGGTAGTGACCCGGTCAGTATCTATCTGAGGGAAATATCTATCCATGGAAATGGTAAACTGAATTCCTAGTACTATGGTAAACAGAATTCCCATGGTAATGGTAAACAGAAATCCCATAGGGATGGTAAATAGAATTCCCATTTCGGGAAAACTCCTGTATAGTTTGAAAAAACTTTACAGGAGAAGAAATGATAAAAGAAAAAATGTACGAAAAAGTTCAACTTTTCAAAAGATGGGGTTATTCAAGATCAGAGATAAGCTCTGTTCTGGAAATAGACCCCAAGACCGTAGCCAAGTATTACGCTATGGATGGAAGGGAGTTCAAGGCCTACCAGAGAGAACACATGTTTCGGGATAGGGTGTTTGAAGAATATGAGAAAGATGTCCTGGAAGTCTATAGGATGAATGAATTCGCAAAGCTTAATATGAGTGCGGTGTATGACTATCTGGAAGAAAAATATGGTACTCTTTCTGGCACAGAACAAACCTTACGTAACTACATAGATTATCTTATCCAAACCGATAAGCTACGGTTAAGTGAGAAGATAAGGCTCTATACAAAAGTTCCCGAGCTTCCCTTTGGAAGACAGATGCAGCTTGATTTTGGCCAGTACCGGTGCAAGAGGGGACTCAAACTCTACATCTTTGTTTCCCTACTCTCAGCCAGCCGCTATAAGTACGTCGTTTTCCAGGACCATCCCTTCCGGACCAAGGAGGTTATTTCTCATCTCCTTGACTCTTTTGACTATTTCAAAGGAGTACCGAAGGAAATCGTCATTGACCAGGATAGTTTAATGGTAGTAAGTGAGAACGCCGGGGACATCATCTATACCGATGATTTTCAGTATTTTATTGAGGAACAAAAGCTAAAAATGTATGTGTGTCGGGCCTCAGACCCCGAGACCAAGGGAAAGATTGAGAACCTCATTAAATATGTAAAGTGTAATTTCCTCTCTATAAGGGATTTTACGAGTATAGATGAGGCCAATGAACGAGGATTTACCTGGCTGAAAAGAAGGGCGAACGGGAAAATATCCCAGGCAACCAAGAAGATCCCGGCCCTCCTTATTGATGAGGAAAGAAAGTACCTTCGGCCTTTAGAAAACTCCATCTTCAGGAAAAGCTCTCATTTAGGCAGAGAAAAAAGGATTGCCAGCGAGAAAGCCTACATCTCAGTCGGAGCATCAAATTATCAATTGCCTTTAAAATACCAGAACAAAACCGTAGAGATCTATCTCACCAAACATAAGCTTTTCGTCTTTGATATCTGGACAGGAGGAGAGATTATTGCCTATGAGCTTTCTCCTATTCCCGGAAGAATGTTTTCTAAAAGAAATTGTGGGAGAGAAAGGGAAAAAAGGGCAAAGGAGCTAAAAGCGCTTGTTTTTGAAATGTTTGAATCCGAAAGCTGGAAGAGCTTTACGATGAGGAATTTTAAAACCTTTTCCCGCTATGTGAGAGACCAATGTCTGGAGGCGAAAAGATACTTTCTAAACACGGATATCGACCATGATATTCTAGAACAAGCCCTAAAATATTGCCTTAAGAATGATACGGTAAGTTTTTCCAACTTAAATGATACCTATGCCTATTTTGAGCGCATCTCTCAAGGATCGCATGAGGGCCTTGCGGAAATACCAATACTGGACTCAGAGTACCAGGGTACTCATGAGCCGTTAGAGGTCGCAAGAAGAAGTCTATCGGTGTATAAAGAGCTCCTGGTGAACAGCAAAGGAGCGCTAACATGAAAGCCTATGAAGAGACCCTGAGCTTTTTAAACACTCTGAATCTCAAAGGAATAGCTACTAGTCTTGATGAAATGGTACATGATGCAGAAATAAGAAAGGTATCCTATATCACATTTCTCAACACTTTATTTAACGCTGAGGTATCTTATCGAGTCAGGCGCCGGGTGGAAAGAAACATGACAGGAGCTCATTTTCCCATCATTAAGAGAATGTCAGATTTTGAATTTGGTCGAGTCAAGGGAATAGGAAAATCAGAAGCGGTAAATCTTCTTGACTGCGCCTGGATAGATAACAAAGAGAACCTCTTATTCTTTGGTCCTCCTGGTATAGGCAAAACTCACCTGGCTATCGCTTTTGGGGTAGCTGCCGTAGAGAAAGGATATAGTGTCTCTTTTGAAAGAATTGCCAATCTCATAAAGCTTTTGAAGACAGCAGAGATCCAGAAAAAGTCTGAATACAGAATCAGGAGAATAATGAAGTCAAGCCTGGTCGTGATCGACGAGATCGGCTATACTCCGATTGAGAAGCGAGAGGCTAATCTATTTTTCAACCTGATTAGTGAAATGTATGAAAAACTGTCCATTATCGTTACATCTAATAAGAGCTTTGAGAGCTGGGCGGAGATGATGGGTGATAGTATCATGACCACAGCTTTATTGGATAGATTATTGCATCACGCCAGGATTTTTAACCTGGATGGAGAATCCTACAGAATAAAAAATCAAAAAAAGGAGGGATGATCATTTCTATTCTTCTAAGGAATGGGAAATCTGTTTACCACAGAGGTGGGAAATTTACTTACCAGGATAATGGGAAATTTCCTTACCGCGATACTGGGAAAATTCCTTGACATTTACAGCGGGAGAAGAATCTCACGCCAATCATCTGTCGAACCGTTCACACCATTGATTT
>JBHIAL010000254.1:0-2671 GCA_046758525.1 bacterium | reverse complement strand
ATCAATACCGGCCGCTCACCTATGACGATGTTTCAGGAATCCTTACCTTGGGTGGTACAATCCTCGGTACTTCTAAAACAGCGAATCCATACAGGTATGCTGTGAGAAAGGGCGGGAGGTTAGAATTCAAAGATCTATCGAAAACTGCCATTGAAAACCTAAAGAAACTTGGAGTCACCTGCCTTTTGTGCTACAGTATTCAGGCGCCTTATCCTCCTTTTTCTGCTCCTAAAGAGCAGTGTTTATTGGCTTTTAACGAAGGATAAGCCATTTTTCTTTATTGGTCAACATCTCCAGAAATTACACACTTATTATTATACTACCCAAATTTGGGCATAGTTGACGCTAAGCGTTTTTATCTTAAAATCTCTTAATGAGCTCCAGATAATCTGTGAGAGAAATAATGGTGAGGTTTTTTGAATACAATATTAACTTTACAAACCGAAGGGAGATGATAGCAATTGTCAGCACTGACGAGCTTCAAAAAACCCGATCGTCTTTTCCGGCGCTATGTTGGTAATCCCATCCTTACCCCATCGGCTTGGCCTTATCCGGTGAATGCGGTTTTTAACCCAGCGGCCACCGAGTTCAGAGGCGAGACACTCCTGCTCGTTCGCGTCGAGGATCTAAGAGGCTTCTCGCACTTCACGGTGGCCAAAAGTAAAGATGGTAAAGCAAACTGGTGCATCCTTCCCTATTTGGGCCTGGAGCCAGATACTAATATAGGGGAGGAGCAATACGGCCTTGAGGATCCTCGTATTGTCTGGCTGGAAGAGCAAGGAAAATATGCTATTACGTATGTTTCTTTTTCACGGGGAGGCCCTCTAGTTTCTCTGATGATGACTGAAGATTTCCAAACCTTTGATCGCATGGGTCCTTTGCTCCCACCTGAAGATAAGGATGCTTCTTTGTTTCCTCGCCGCTTTAAGGGCCGATTTGCCCTGATTCACCGGCCCATCATTAGAGGAGAAGCTCATATATGGATTTGTTTTTCACCTGATTTAAAGCATTGGGGAGATCATCGAGTGGTAATTCCAATAAGGCCGGGATGGTGGGACTGCCATAGAGTAGGTTTGGGAGCACAACCAATGGAAACTCGCGAAGGTTGGTTGATTATTTACCATGGCGTTAGACTGGCTGCCTCCGGTGGTATTTATCGGGTCGGTCTGGCGTTACTGGATCTGGATGAACCATGGAAGCTCATTTTTCGTACCGAACAATGGGTTTTAAGCCCCACTGAACCCTACGAGCAGACGGGTAATGTACCAGGTGTTGTTTTTCCCACCGGAGCAATTGTAAACAGGGACATGAATGAACTGCGGCTCTATTATGGTGCGGCCGATACGGTGGTCGCTTTAGCCACGGCTGACCTAGCTGAACTTATCCAATTTGTCAAGCAGGATTCAAGAGAGGAGCCTCCGGAGATTGAGAGCAGTCCATGAGAGGAAACCTCTCCTACCCTCTCAACGTTTTCTTTATTAGTACGTACCCTCCTCGTCGGTGTGGTATTGCCACCTTTACGTTCGATTTAGTGAAGGCGCTTTCTGAGCTCTATGATCAGGTTTCTGATCATAATAAAGTTATCCGGGTAGTTGCTCTTAGTGATATTTCTCAGAGGTATCACTACTCTCCAGAGGTTATCTTTGAAGTCAACGACCAAGAGCAGCCGGACTATCAGAAAGCTGCCCATTTTCTCAATTCCTCTGATGCTGAGGTAATTTGCCTGCAGCACGAATTTGGCATCTTTGGTGGTAGAAATGGAAGTTATATTCTTAATCTGCTGAGAGATTTGAGAAAACCTATAGTTACTACGCTGCACTCGCTGGGCGGAGCACCCAAAGAACATTCAAAAGAGCAATGTGATGTTGTCAGAACAATTTACCAGCATTCAGCCTTTGTTGTGGTAATAGCCGAAAAAGCTCTCGATTTTTTAAGGAGTGTCTATGGCATCCCGCAGAAAAAAATTGTTATGATTCACCATGGAGCTCCGGATGTGCCCTTTTTTAATCCGTCTGAGCATAAAGCTTACGTCCAGGCTGAGGGACGCCCTGTGATACTCACTTTTGGTTTAATCAACCCAAACAAAGGGATTGAAACAGCTATTGAGGCTATGGGTTTAGTAGTACGAGAAGTTCCCGAGGTTCTTTACGTTATCCTGGGTGTAACCCATCCCAATGTCATCAAACGATTCGGTGAGAAATATAGACATTTTCTCGAGAACCTTGTGAGGAAAAAGGGACTGGAAAAGCAGGTAGTTTTTCACAATGAGTTCGTCAGTCCGGATGAGCTTACTGCATACCTGGCGGCGGCAGATATTTATCTTACCCCCCTACCGCTCGAAAGAGCAAATCTCATCAGGAACACTTACCCAAGCTCTGGCCTACGGTAAAGCTATTGTTTCTACACCTTATCCATATGCTCAGGAACTCCTGGATAATGGCAGAGGCCTTCTGGTACCATTTAGAGACCCCAGGACTATGGCACAAGAGATCATCTATCTTCTCAAGAACGAGAATGAGCGAAACGCTCTGCGGAGAAAGGCCTACCTATTTGGACGACGGATGATTTGGCCAAAGATAGTCCGCGACTATCTAACTATCTTTAGAAGGACTCTTGTGAAGTAACATTTAGGAGACTTTATTGAGATTATTGGTAGGCCACGGTTAATCTC
>JBHIAL010000253.1:0-2671 GCA_046758525.1 bacterium | reverse complement strand
GAGATTATCTAAAAAAGGAGTGTTAAAGTGAAGAAATTAGCTATGAAAAGTGGGATAATGGTAGTTGCCTTGGCGGTAGGTTTGCTCCTCGTAGGAGGAGCAGTCTCGCATGGTCAGGAGACTGAGACCGTCACCGTCAAGGCCTGGACGGTTGGTCCTGACGATCCTTCCATTACCCGGAAGACAAATCTGGACGATGCTGGCAAGAGACTAAATAAGTATCTGGAGGCTGTGGGTGCCAAGGTAAGGGTCGAGGTCGAAGCCTTATTCAACACTGAAAGCTGGGGCTCTTTCAAAACAGCCAACCTGCTGGCCTTAGGAACAGGGGATCCTGAAAGGATTGCTGACATCATCGTCACTGGTCACGAGGATATTGGACCTTACGCTACCGCTGAGTACATAGTTTCCCTGGATGACTACCTCGCCAAATATCCTGAGGTCTATGATGACCTCATCCCTGCCCTCTGGAATTCTGCAAAGTTCGCGGGTAAGATCTGGGGCATCCCTCAGGACACTGAGGCCCGGATCACCTGGTTCCGGAAGGATAAGCTAAGGAAAATGGGTTGGAGTGAGGAAGAGATTAACTCCTTACCTAAGAAGGTGGAAGCGGGAGAGTTTACGCTGGATGACTTGGTGGACCTGGGAAAGAAGATGCTGGATGCGGGAGTGGTTGAAAAAGGAAAAGCAATTTGGCATCGACCTACTCCTGGTACGGACTGGTTCCAGTTTATCTTTGCCTACGGCGGGGAAATTTACGATGCGGACACCGGCAAGTTGGTGGTGGATAAATCGGCCACTCTTAGTCTCCTGAAATACATCAAGAAACTGGTTGATCTGGGGCTTACCCCCAGTGGTATGTCTACTATAGCCTGGTCAGAGATACATTCAAACTGGACTAAGGGGGAGATCGGCATCTTCCTCACCGGTGGCTCCTGGAATTGGGCAGAATGGCAGAGGGCTCCCTACAACTTGTCAGAGGCCGAAGAGTGGAAGAATATTGGCTGGTTCCCCATTCCTTCGGGTTCCAAGGGTGGAAAGCCGGTTTCGGTCTCTCATCCTCTGGTTCACTTGATTACAAAGGCATCCCGAAATAAGGAGTTGGCCTTTCTCTTGGTTACCCTGGCCTCGAGCAACGACCTTAACACCAAGCACGCTCTGGGAAGTGGACACTTAGCCATTAGGCAGTCTCAACTAGCTTATGGAGCATATGCCAAGGACGAGTACGCCACGAAGATAGCGCAGGTTTTGAAGTATACCCACTTCGCCCCCAATCATGAGAAAGCACCTTTTTACTGGGAAACTCTGTTTAAGGGGGCAATTAGCGCGGTTGAGACCGGTGCTGTATCTCCTGAGGGTGCCTTGGATTTCTTCGTTAAGCGGATGCAGTCCGAATTGGGTGATCAAGTGATTGTGAGGGAGTAGACTGACTATGGAGGGGGCCTCTCACTTAAAGAGGCCCCTTTCAAAGACTAATAATTTGGTAAGAAAATAAGATGAGTAAAAGAGCTCTTCTAAATCTTGTCGTCTTTTTGTTACCAGGCTTGATCTTCACTTTTATTTTTTTCATTATTCCTGCCGTGATGACCGCTATAATGGGCTTCACGGGAATGGATTATCGCTTTCAGTGGAATTTCATTGGATTGGGAAATTATATCAGGATGGCTAAGGATTTTTTAATCGGGAAGATATTATTGAACACAACTGTCTACGTTATAGGAACTCTAGCCGTTTTTAACGTGACCTTCGGCCTGATTTTAGCTATATTAACCTCCAGCATCGAGGAGAGGGCAGGGATCTTCTTCAGGGGAGTCTGGTTGTTGCCAAGGTTCACTCCTCCGGTTGTTTATGCGGTCATCTGGCTCTGGATTTTGGCCCCCACAGAGAATGGTTTGCTAAACACCCTCCGCCTCCTTCTCGGCTTAGAGACCATGGACTGGATTACCCGTCATCCCTGGGGTGTAATAATCGTAACCAACGGTTTTATTGGTGCTTCTATGGGAATGGTAATCTTCGCCGCCGCCATAAAATCGATCCCCCAAGATTATCGGTGGGCAGCCCGGGTAGACGGAGCGTCCTGGCTGCAGGAGATTGGCCACATAATTCTTCCTATGATTCGCTGGCCTCTTTTGTTTATCACTGCTTATCAGACGCTATCTCTATTGACTTCTTATGAATATATATTGCTGATAACTCAAGGCGGGCCCTTTTATGGCACTACGGTCTGGTCACTATACGCTTATGATGTGGCCTTTTCTAGTTATGCGGGAACTTTTGCATTTGGTTATGGAGCTGCTCTGGCTACTGTCCTGGTTGTCATTGGAATCATTGCTTCGATGATATATTGGCGGATCTTCAAGTTCAAGGAGATGATGGAGGAGCCAAAGATTGAAATCACTTAGAAAACGAAACAAAGTGCCCAGGAAGTCTAACCCACCCTCAACAGTAGAGAAACGAGAAGCAGATTTTTTAAAAATCGGGATTTACACATTTTTATTTTTGGCATCTTTGCCCATCTTTTTGGGATTTCTCTGGTTGTTTATCGGTTCCGTGAGCAAAAGTTTGACTTACGGAATCATCCCTGAAGGTTTTTCCTTAAAAAATTGGAGGTTTCTCTGGGAAAGACCTTATCCCAGCTGGCCAACTATCTGGCTTGCTTCCATAAATACCCTGT
>JBHIAL010000252.1:0-2674 GCA_046758525.1 bacterium | reverse complement strand
GTGAGAGAACTGTTTGGGTTGTATCAAAAGATTAATTTGCCCGTATTTATCAAGACCATTAAACGGGCCTTACAATACCGCATCGCCGATACCAGATCCCTTGAAAGGATTGCTCTGTTATATCTGAGCGAGGGCGAAGTAGATATTGGGCCTGTCCAGATCGATGAGGAATTCCAGGAAAGAGAGGCCTACCTCGAAGGCCATCTCAGTGATGAGGTGGATCTATCCATATATGAGAAGTTGTTGGAGGATGAGCATGATCAATGAAGAACTTAGCAAAATGATGAAATTCCTTCGCCTCACAGGTTTGCTGGCCAATTGGAACCACTTCCTGGCCATGGCTCAGGAGAAAGATTTTTCCCATAGCCGTTTTCTTACCTATATTATCGAGGAAGAATATAAGCTCAAAAAGGAAAATGCACGCAAAAGAAGGCTCAAGAGGGCCCAAATCCCCGAAGAGCTCGTTATGGAAACCTTCCCCTTCCAAAGCCAGCCCAATCTGAATAAAAAGAAGATCCTGGCCATATACGACTCCTTTGACTATATGATCAAAAAGCAAAACATCATCTGGATCGGCCCAACCGGCACCGGAAAATCGGGACTGGCTACAGCTTTTCTCATCAAAGCCATCAATCATGGCTATAGCGCAAGATTCATTCCCTTCCCTGAACTGATTGAGGCACTCTTTAGATCACGAGCCGACCTTTCTGAACACAGACTCATTAAACAATTTGCCTCCTATGATTGTTTGTGTATTGATGAGCTAGGATATGTTGAGGTTGAGCCAGTTCAGGTGGGTCTATTTTTTACGCTCATGCAAAAAAGGCATAAGCGAAAGACTACCCTGATTACTTCCAACCTCGGGTTCCAGCAGTGGGTCTCATTCCTCAAAAATGATCAACTTACAGCCGCATTAGTCGACCGTCTGACGGAGAACAGCCATGTTATCAATATGAAGAATTGTGTAAGTTTGCGCCCTCGCCTCGCCCAGGTGTAATTATCTGCCCGCGCACACCAAAAGGGAGCATAAGGCTATCTGTGGCTTACGGTAGAGCCTCAAGGAGGGGATAAATATGCTTGATAGCTTTTCTGAGATAAAATATCAGGCTAACCTCGTTCGCCAGATCGATCTGGTCTCAGTCCTGAGAATAACCGGGGCGGTCCAGGATAAATTCGATAAACATAAATGGCATACTTCTCAAGGTATTATCTCTGTTACAGCTACTAAATTTATGAACTGGACCCAGGGTATCGGAGGCGGTGGCGCCATCGATCTTATTATCCATTTAAGGAATTTCGATTTCAAAACCGCCGTCCTCTGGCTGGCAGATAGATTCCCATCATCTGATAGGCAAAGATTAGTTGAAGTTAATCCCATCCCAAAACACATTTTCCAACCACCCAAAAGAGATAATACCCGGTTGCCACAGGTAGTAAATTACCTCTGCCATAGTCGCTCTATTCCCCTATCCCCGATGCAATCCCTTATTCATTCAGGCAGACTCTATGCTGACATTAGAGGCAATGCGGTCTTCTTACTACTTGGAAAAGAAAAAACAGTGGTGGGTGCTGAACTGAGAGGAGTCACTCAGCTGCGATGGCGGGGCATGGCTCCTGGGTCGAGAAAAGACCTGGGCTGTTTCTGGGTCAAAAAATCAACCACCAGAAACTTGATCCTTTGCGAATCTGCTATTGATGCCCTTTCCTTCTTCGCTCTTCACCCGGATTGGCTGGCTATCTCCACCTCAGGGGCAACACCAAACCCTCTCTGGCTAAAATCATTTGTCAAGAGTGGATATCAGGTATATTGCGGGTTTGATGCCGATGAAACAGGGGATAAGATGGCTCACAAGATGATCCTCCTCCATCCAACTGTCAAAAGACTCCGGCCCTGCAAACATGATTGGAATGATGCCTTGGTAGCAAATTCAAAAAGATAGTCTCTCCTTTCCCAACAGTAATCCATTGAGCCATCTAAGACTCTGCTCATCTTCACAAAAGTAAAATACCCTAAGAGTCTCTTCCCCATCTAATTTAAAATCCTTTCTTTTAATGGCAATACTGGGTTTATGCTGTGGATGAACGGTCCAGTTTATCTGAGCAGAACCGGGTTAATTTATCTGAGCAATATAGCCAGAAAGAGACGAAAACAATATGTTATTATCCATAATGTGGTGGGCTTAGACACCCCCAGGGCTATATTTGAATTCCATCATCAACGTCAGACCATAGAGAATTTCTTCAAAGAGAGTAAAAATCCCTTCAATAGCTCCAAGATGCCCAGCCAGTACTTTCGGGCTAATGAGGCTTATTTGTATTTTGTGGGATTAGCCTATAACAGCTTTGCCCTTTTTAAAAAAATTGTCTGCCATATCTATGGCGAAGACACTCTTTTGAAACTTTTAAAGATTTAAGCATTGAGCATGCCGTAAGGATAGAGGAGACCGGAGAAAGAAATTACACTTTATACATGAGCAGTAATTATCACTATAGATCCGAGGTTCGGCATATTTTGGCTCAGATAAAACTAAAGATCATATTCCGGCAAATGCTAGATAGGTACTTAAATTACACACTTGGTAAAAAGTGATAAATGTTTCGTGATTTCCGTTAATAGCTCATCATCGCCTGTCTCTAACCCTATATGAAGCCTTGTGAGCCCTGCTTCGCGGAG
>JBHIAL010000251.1:0-2675 GCA_046758525.1 bacterium | reverse complement strand
CCGGCTGGAGACACAGAACGAGGAACCGATCCGGACACACATCCGGTGGCGTCTATTGTAACCTACCGATTTCCACAACGTGATAATATGCCACCAGTTAAGCTGACATGGTATGAAGGTGTTCGCCCACCCCGACCGACAGAGCTTGAAGACGGCAGGCGTATGGGCCATACAGAGGGGGGAGTGTTATTTAAAGGCAGTAAAGGCAAGCTCGTGGCAGGTGTTTATGGGGAAGGGCCTCGATTGATACCGGAGAGCAGGATGAAAGAGTACAAACAGCCCCCGAAAACTATCCCCAGGGTAGAAGATTCGCATGAACAGGATTGGGTGCGGGCCTGTAAGAGTGGCCAACCGGCTGGCGCAGATTTTGAGTATTCCGGTCTTTTGACTGAAGTATGTTTGCTTGGAAATGTGGCTAAGCGAGTGGACGCCAGAATCGAATGGAACGGAGTCAGTATGGAAGTGATAAATTTGCCGGAGGCCAACAAGTACATCCGCACTCGATATCGGGAAGGTTGGACTCTGTAAAGAGAAATTCTTACACTATTAGGCTTGTGAGATGGGAAAAAAGAGCATTCAAAAAATCTGTTTGGTTTTTTTACTGATTGCCATTGTAAACACAGATTCTCTTGCCAATAGGAGAAAGCCAGCTAAAGACTGGGTAAGAGCTGGTGAATTAGGTCCAAAGCCTAAACGCATTACCGATGCCTTTCCACTATCCGACCAAACCAATAAAGATAAATGGATAAAGTTCGAATTCATGAGCGACGAATTCGAGGACACAAAACTTGATCCCAGTAAATGGTATCCGACGAATCCAAGATGGCTGGGCAGACAACCGGCATATTTCTATCCGGACAACGTAAAGGTAAGTGATGGCAAATTGCACCTGACTATGAGAAAGCAAGAAGTCCCCGAGATGCCAAAGGATAAAGGCTATCACACCTACACATCTGCGGCAGTCCAGAGCAAGACCAAAGTCAAACACGGATATTTTGAGGTAATGTGTAAGCCCATGAAATCTCATGGCTCCAGCTCATTCTGGTTCTATGACAATACTCCCGAATTGTGGACAGAAATTGAGACTGTAGCAACAATACAGAGTTATTTTGATGTGTTTTGGTTCAAAATGCCGATATTCCAACATAGAAATCTAAATCTATGTTGGAGGTTATCGAAATGTTTGGACCAGGTGAATATGTAGCAGATAAAACAGAAGGAATAACACGTGTTGAGGATTTACCCAAGCCTAAACTTGTTCGACGCAGCCGCAACTATAAGCGGCGGCCATGCCCGCTGTGCCAACATAGTGCATATCGGCTCCGTACCGTCAGACGCACTCTACACGACTTGGGAGATTGCCTTTCCGGACGTCCCCGCGACCTTATGGTTACGTATTCGGCGCACCGCTGTCCCAAATGCAACTGCTATTTCAACGCTGACATGGACGATTTGGCATTGCCCAAAAGCCATTATACGCATCGAGTGGTTTCGATGGCAGTACGACTTGTGGTTGAAGATGGTTTGCCGTATCGAACAGCTTCGTGGCATTTATGGCGTGACCACCGGGTATTTGTTCCCTGGGCTACAATTCAAAACTGGGTTGAAGCAACGGGGAAAAAAAGCAGAAGTCCTCATAAAAACTGACTACATTGATAAGGCTCTTTCAGAGTTTTCCGGCTATATTGCCGCCGATGAGTTATATGATGGGCCTTTCTGTGTACTTTTCATTGTGGACAACCACAAGTTCAAGCGTTTGTACTATGAGGTTCTTGAGCATAATCCTGCAAATGAGGATATAACGCGGTTTTTCAGGCGTTTCAAGCAAATGCTGGACGCTCACGATTTAGCATTAAAAGGTATAACTACTGATGGCTCACCGCTATATCCAGAGCCTATTGCTGAAGTATTCGGCAAGATCAAGCATCAATCATGCCGATTCCATATTATCAAGGAAATTACCAGGGATATCCTCAAAGCGGTCACACAGGTTCGCAGGCAACTAAAGCAGAAAAAGACAAAACGCCTGCGTGGTCGTCCTTGTGGGCAGAGAGCAAAGCAAGTTGCACAAAAGAACAAGCGACTTCAAAAGAGAATTGCGGATCTTTTTGAGCATCGTTATCTGTTCGTCAGGCGCAGTTTAACCCATAAAGAAAAGAAAACGTTTTTAGATATTACACGAGGCCTTGACCCACTACGTAATTTGCGTGCGATCATGGATGAGGTATATCGTTTGTTTGATCGCCGCTGCAGGATGGATACTGCTTTGGAAAAGCTTGCCAAATTGCGTCGTCGAATCAGACGTTTTGTAACGCTGAGAGATACGCTTAAAAAACTCTCTTCATCAAACCTTGAAAAAGCGTTGACTTTCCTTGATGATTCATTGTTGCCTGCGACTTCAAACGCGGTAGAGCGTGCAAACCGCCGCCATCGTAAGATGCAGAAAAGTATATACCGAGTGCGAACCAGAGATCACATAAGCCAACGGATAGCCGTTGATATGCAGCGGGATATATATATCGATAGCCTGAAGAAGACCATAGGTACGTTACATTGGAGCAGAAGCGGTGAAAAACGAAAAGCAGGATAGAAGAAAACTCTGTAAAGATGCTACAGTCTCGGTTTCCACATCCTTTTGTGTATATCGCCGACAAAAATCACCTGCCGTGGTCGGG
>JBHIAL010000250.1:0-2675 GCA_046758525.1 bacterium | reverse complement strand
TCTTTGATGAAGGTCTATCTTGCCGAAAGGGTAAAAGAGGAACTCAAAACAAGAGCATAAGCGAAATCAAGACCCGACCCTTTTAGTTACTTGATTAAGGTAGTTTAAGTTTTCGATCTTTGTCATAAATTTTGCAAGAAAGAGCGGATTTGCCCAGAAAGTTTGTCCTGGAGGAAAGAAATTTTTCCTTAGAATGAAGGAAAAATTGACTAAAAAGGTCTGTATGTCTCAAAGTAAGAGGACAAAAATTCACAAAAACAGTCCCTCGTTAAGGAAAAAGAGTTAACAAAAGGAATAAAGAGAAAGGCTATCTATTCTCTCTGGATGGCGTAAAGAAGGTAAAGAGGAACCTTGGGGCCAAAGAGTCTTTCCCAGTACTTCTTTTTCC
This sequence comes from bacterium, assembly GCA_046758525.1. Taxonomy (GTDB): domain Bacteria; phylum Aerophobota; class Aerophobia; order Aerophobales; family AE-B3A; genus AE-B3B. Next base: position 2,287 of record JBHIAL010000250.1, on the reverse strand, counting down.
TTGTTCCTCGATACTTTCTCAAGTTTACAGATGCCCGAATGATGAGACCAAAAGCCCTCTTGAGGAAGCTGGCAATATCGGAAAGATAAGATAATACAGCTGCTCTTTTAATTCCTCTGACTCGGGGACGCTCTAAGATATCCAGATCATTTTCCTTGCAGTTGGAGTTGCTTCTCTCGGATGAGGTTCGGTAGCTTTTGATCTTTTTGTAAATTGGGCTTGCTCTGTGCCACCTTAAGATGAGGCGAGGATGAGCCTTAACCGACATTTTAGTGGAAAAGCCATGCTGGTTATCTCGGTGAGGACAGTCCTTAGGAAAAGGATTGAGGGGAGATTCTCGAAGACACTCTTTCTCGCAAGAAAAAGAGTTTCTTTTAGTTTTTGGATCGTAACATTTCCACTTGGTGAGTCTACCGCAAGGAGCAAAAGGGGTTCCATTTTTATCATAGCCCCTTTTCAAAAGAGCCTCTTCATTTAAGTTCTCGTTCCTTGTGTTGTAATCAAAACCAGGTTCAGAGCCATTTCTTCTACACCATTTATAGTTAGGCTCATCATCGTAATGACCATCACCTAAATCTATAGTGATCTTAAGGTGAGGATGCTGCTCTTTGAATCTTTCTCGAAGCTGGATAAAGTAATTACCTTCGTAGATACTGCCTTCTTGGGTTAGCGAATCAGAAGGTAGTTCAATACCCAAAAGAGGATCTTTCAAAGTTAGAGTTATCTTGTCATAGCCAAAGACATATTCAAGTCTTGATGGATCTTTCTTTGACCTTCTTACTCCTCTTCTTGCCTCAATATCTGAAGGAAGATGGGGACATTTAATGAGACAGGTATCTAAAGATGAGCTCATTTGAATAAGGTTGATGCTTGATTTTAAGGGAAGGAGCATCAGGCCAAGCTCCTTTAACCTGCCCTCTATTCCCAAGAGGCGAGAGGTTGCATCTTGTTCTTTGTTAGGATCAAAGCGGCAGAAGCTAAAGGAAAATAGATTTATCAAGGGTTTTTTCTTGTCTTTGGGAAAAAGGTGAGAAGGACACCTTGCTCTAACTTGATACTCTTTTCCGAGGACTATTTTCTCGGGGTGATTAAGATAACTATTTACTCTTCTTTTAATCCTGGAGAGGAGGCCAGTTATCCCGATTCTTTGACATTTCTTCTCAAAGTCGTCACATCCTCGAAAACGGGAGAAGGTGGGAAATAAGGTTCCATCAGTGGAGGCAACAAGGGATCCGGAAAGAAAGCCCAAAGAATGAGCTATATCTACCAGAGTCTGAAGGATTCCCCGATACTTTTCTGCTCCACATCTTTTTCGGAAGTTAGAAAAGTCATCCTCGGAAGGAAGGTGCTCTTTGCTGAGTCCAGCATAGCTCCAGTAATGAAGGCCTCTTTGGAGATCTCTTAGAACCTTACAGAAGGACTTGGTGTATTTATAGCCATCAAGAATCCTTGAGATCTCTAAACAAAACATACTGGCTGGATCATAACAATGATAGCCCTTTTTCCCGTAAGCATTAGCTACCAAAGAGCGGGTAAAGGATAGATCAACTAAGCTCACAAACATCCGGGATAGGCCTCCTACGATTTCTCCATGAGGGGTTATCTCGATATACCGCTTTTTGTATTGATAGTGAGAAAGAAAACGTTCCTTGTTCTTGGGAAAGGGATCCTGAAATTTGGAGGAGATCTCTTCATTGGCTAAATCTATTCCCTTGAGGATTTTGGGAAGAGAGAATTTACCGAGGTTCTTACTTACGAAGTGAGCTGGCATTTTGCTCATCCGGTGAGGTAAGCACTATCGGCAGCCTCACCGGGCCTTTGAAGTCCGGGAAGAGCGTATCTTTTCCTTAAGAATCCTAAGGTTAATTAAGGTAAGCTCTTCCATAATCTCTTTGGCTCTTTTATAATTAGAGCACCAAGAAATGGCTTCTTTCTTTATCTCTGGAACTCTTTTAGGTAGACAGAGCATCTGAGTCTTCTTCTCTATTCTTGAGGAAAAATAGGTCGAGCTATGAAGATAGCCTCTTTGACATCTGCAATGGGGTTTACCACAGATTCTTTTGTATTCAACTATTGATCCTCTTAGAAATGGGCCTAACTTACGTAACTCTTCTCGCAAGGTTTTTCTTCTCATATACAGAGAGTTGAAGGTAAACTTAGCCATAGTAGACTCCTTTCTTGTTGCATAGATACAACAAGAATATATCATCTAAAAAGGAAATGTCAAGTGCTCAATTCTCAATTTTTCGATTTTGGAAGGGAAATTTTCAACCCAAATTCACAAAAA
>JBHIAL010000249.1:0-2691 GCA_046758525.1 bacterium | reverse complement strand
TTTCTTGACCCTCTTTATCTACAGGATCATAATGGATTATATGCCATATTATTGGCAGCTTGAAGCGCCGGATTTCAAAAATTTCCTTGGATCGTTGACCGAGGTGTCGAAACGGGGGGGAGCAGGCCCTCTCTCGCCCTGAGCGAAGCGAGAGTCGGCTTTGCCGATCGGGCCGTTGAGGGGGGATGTTTTCCCCCTCAAATGTCTTGAGAATAAAAGATGGGGAAAATAGCAGTACTTGGTGCAGGAATGATGGGAACCGCTACAGCAGCTCATCTTGCCAGAAAGGACCATGAGGTAAACCTTTGGGGAACTGAATTGGATAAAGATATTATTGATGCTTTGAGGAAGGGCAAAGAGCATCTCACTTTACACTTTCCCGTCCCTCGTAACATTAGGTTCTTTCAGGCTACCGAGTTAGCGGAGGCCATGGAAAAAAGGAACACTGTTATAGTTGCCGTAATCTCCTCCGCAGTGGGAAAAATTATTGAGCGAGCCGCTCCTTTCTTTAGAAAGGGAACGATAGTCGTTAATGTGGCTAAGGGCCTTCCTTCTCACCCTTATTTAACACTGTGCGACTTAATTAAGGATAGGAGTTCCTCAAGACTACTTGATGGAGTTCAAATTTTAGGTATGGGCGGTCCAGCACGGGCGAATGAACTGATAAAAGAAATTCACACCGAGGTCATTTTCGGAGCAAGAAAGCTGGAAGAGGCGGAATCTTGTTGTTGTGCATTCAGAAGCTCCAGATTTAGAACCAATGCCACCACCGATATGATTGGGGTAGAACTTTGTGCGGCCATGAAGAATGCATTCGCCATTGTGATTGGGATATGTGATGGATTAGGCCAACCCATGGACAATACCAAAGCTGCCTTAATGTCGCAGGCTGTAGTTGAGATGTCCAGAATCATCTTGCCTCTAGGTGGGAGACTAGAGACGATATCGGGTCCTGCTGGGGTTGGAGATTTGTATGTTACCGTGCAGAGCGGTCGTAACGGAGCTCTAGGAAGGTTTCTTGGCCAGGGCTTAAAGATTGAAGAAGCTCTGGAAAAGATGAAGGGACAGACAATTGAAGGGTATACTACTGCCAGAGGTATACATAGGTTGGCAAAAAGATTAGAGAAAGAGGGTGGGTTAGATCTCAATAGGGATTTACCTTTATTCAAGGAACTTTACGCAGTGCTGTACGAAGGTAAACCAGCCCCCAGAGTAATAAACGACTACTGGGATAGGCATGGTTCTTAGCAAGGTAAGGCTCGCTTCTATGCCAAGAACAGTTCCTAGATCCTTCTATGCAAGAGACACCAAGGAAGTAGCTCGGAATCTATTGGGAAAGGTTTTGTCCTGCAGAACCTCTGAAGGCATCGCCAAAGGCAGAATAGTTGAAACTGAAGCTTATTATGGGGATAAAGATCCAGCCTCCCATGCTTATAGAGGAAAGACTCCCAGATCAAAGATAATGTGGGGTAGGCCAGGAGTCGCCTATGTATATTTTGTCTATGGGATGCATCATATGCTTAATGTGGTTACTGAGGAAGAAGGAACCCCAGGGGCTGTTTTAATAAGAGCACTTGAGCCAGTAGAAGGTATTGAGCTAATGAAGAAAAGGAGAAAAACTCAGAATATCAAGAATTTAACCAATAGTCCTGGCAAGCTTACCCAGGCGCTGGGCATCACTATTGAAGACAACGGGGCTGACCTGATGAGTAGCCACCTGTGGGTTGAAGAGGGTAGAGGAGAGAAATTTGACATAATCTCTAGGGAGAGAATCGGTATCAAAGTTGGAAAAAAACTTAAATTAAGATTTTATATAAAGGAAGATGAGTTTGACTAGTCTTTCTCGCTCAATCCTAAGAAACTATCAGCGAAGTCATATCCGGCCTTGAGATCCTCAGAAGTCAGGCCTCTGTCTTCCAGAGAGGATTTCCTGAAAGCCCAGATAAAAGAGACCACATCACGCTTCGTTTTCTCTCTTAATAGTCGAGCATTTGAGGCGATCGTCTGAGAGACCTTTATTCCTGCAAAAAAGATGCTCCCTGCCAAAATTAGTAAAGCAATGATTATACCAACCGTTCCCCACTTTACTTTCATAATCCTCCTCCGACCTTTACTTTCTATTTAACCGTTATCTTTAGTTTGAAAAATTCCCTTATTATCTTCTCCAGAGTTGTCTATCCAAACATCTATACTGCAGGGCCTCCGAGATGTGAGCTGAATTTATTTTTTCCTTACCCTCAAGGTCAGCTATAGTGCGGGAAATCTTTAAGATGCGATGATAGGCTCGAGCAGAAAGACCAAGCTCGGAGATAGCAGATCGTAGCAAATCCTGTGCTTCTTTTTCCGGGCTGCAGAACCTGCGAATATGTTTGGGATTCATTTGAGCATTACAGTAAAGGGAAGATCTCTTAAATCGCTGCAGCTGGATATTCCTTGCCTGGTTAACTCTTCCTTTAATCTGTGCTGATGGCTCTCCCACTCCTTTTCCTAAAAGATCCTCACGTCTCACTCCGGCTACTTCAATATGGATATCAATCCTGTCTAAGAGTGGCCCGGAAACCTTATTCAAATGTTTCTGTATCTCCAGGGGAGTGCAACTACATTCCCGTCGTGGATCACCAAAGTAACCACAAGGACAAGGATTCATAGCAGCCACCAACATGAATCTGGCCGGATAAGTTATGGAGGTAA
>JBHIAL010000248.1:0-2717 GCA_046758525.1 bacterium | reverse complement strand
CGAATAAGTGGCAAAGATAGCCCATGACATTACCTCACTGATAGGAAGAACCCCTCTGGTTAGATTAACCAGGATCGCCAAGGGCCTGGGAGCAGAAGTAGTAGGAAAGCTTGAATTTTTTAATCCCTGCGGTTCGGTGAAGGACCGAATAGGCCTTTCCATGATTGAGGCAGCGGAGAAGGAAGGTCTGATCAACCAGGATAACATCATTGTTGAGCCAACCAGTGGTAATACTGGCATTGCTTTAGCCTTTGTAGCTGCGGTAAAAGGTTATAAATTAATCCTCACTATGCCCGACGGTATGAGTATTGAGAGAACAAGGTTGCTCAGGGCTTTTGGAGCAGAACTCATCCTAACTCCTGGTTCAGAAGGAATGAGGGGAGCGGTGAGAAAGGCAGAAGAGCTAGCCAGCAACAACCCCAGGGTCTTCATCCCCCAACAGTTTAAGAATCCAGCTAATCCGGCTATACACCGCCAAACCACGGCTAAAGAGATCTGGGAGGACACCGATGGCAGAATAGATATACTGGTTAGTGGTGTAGGCACAGGGGGAACCCTTACCGGCGTGGCCCAGGTAATAAAGAAAAAAAAGCCTGATCTTAAGGTAGTTGCAGTAGAGCCGGCTGAATCAGCAGTTCTTTCCGGTGAATCACCAGGATCGCATAAGATTCAGGGAATTGGAGCTGATTTCATCCCCGAGGTGCTAGAGGTAGGATTAATCGACGAGGTTATCAAGGTGAAAGATGAGGAAGCAATTATTACCACCCGCAGATTAATTAAGGAAGAGGGCCTTCTAGCCGGGATTTCCTCAGGAGCAGCAGTCTTTGCCGCATTAAAGGTGGCCAAAAGAGAGGAATCCAGAGGAAAACTGATTGTGGTGATACTACCTGACACGGGAGAAAGATATTTAAGTACGGAATTATTTAGCGGATAGGGAGGAAAAAATGGCAAAGACGCTGGCTGAAATTAACGAGAAGATAAAGAAGGGCAAGGCGGTAGTGGTAACCGCAGAAGAGATCATTGATCTAGTGGATGAAAAAGGAGTCGAGGAAGCTGCCCAAGAGGTAGATGTGGTAACCAGTGCCACCTTTGGACCTATGTGCTCATCAGGTATCTATCTTAATATCGGACATTCCAAACCCAAGATCAAGCTGGGGGGAGGCAAGGCTTATCTCAATGAGGTCCCTGTTTACACAGGCTTTGCCGCAGTCGATATTTACCTCGGGGCTACGGCCCTTCCCGATGATGACCCGAGGAACAGAGTCCATCCCGGAGAGTTCAGATATGGGGGTGGGCACGTTATCGAGGATCTGGTAGCGGGAAAGGATGTGAAGCTCGTGGCCACCGCCTATGGAACAGACTGCTACCCCCGAAAGAGTCTTGAAACCTGGATTAACTTGAAGGATGTCAATGAGGCGGTTCTTTTTAATCCCCGGAATGCCTATCAAAATTACAATGTGGCGGTGAATCTTTCCGACAAGGTCATCTACACCTATATGGGCATTCTTCAACCCAATCTGGGCAATGCCAACTATTGTAGTGCCGGTCAGTTATCACCCCTTCTCAACGATCCTTATTATAAAACCATTGGAGTAGGAACTAGAATCTTCCTGGGAGGCGGAGTGGGTTACGTGGTCTGGCAGGGTACCCAGCATAACCCTACTGCTCCCAGGACAGAGAAAGGCGTCCCTCGGTCTCCCGCCGGCACTATGGCCGTGCTGGGCGATTTAAAGCAAATGAGCCCCGAGTGGCTGAAGGGAACAACCATGACTGGGTACGGGGTGACCTTAAGCGTGGGAATCGGCGTTCCCATCCCTATCTTAAACGAAGAGATACTTTCCTACACGGCTGTTAAAGATGAAGAGATTTTCGCCCAGATAGTAGATTACAGTGGAGCCTATCCTCAGGCAAAAGCGGGTAGTTTAGGTGAGGTAAGCTACGCCCAGCTTAAAAGTAGTAAGATTGCCGTTCAGGGAAAAGAAGTTCCCACAGGTTCACTTTCCAGCTACGCTAAGGCACGGAAGATTGCCGGAGTACTTAAGAATTGGATAAAAAAAGGAGAGTTTCTCTTGGCTGAACCGGTTGAGCTTCTCCCCTCAGTAGAATCAGATATAGCCTTTAAACCCCTTAAGGAAAGGCCGATAAGGTAATGGAAAAACAGAAAGTTTCCCCGGGAAGGGAGGAGTCAGATCATGCTAAAGGAAAGACTAGTCTTGACCTTTCCTAAAGCCTTGGTTGAGGAACCCATCACCTATCGATTGATAAAAGATTATGATCTGGTGGTAAATATCCTCAGAGCGAGAATCAGCCGGGAAGAGGAAGGCCGACTGATAATAGAAATAAGCGGCGAAAAAGAGGCTCTCGATAAAGGATTAAACTATCTTAAAAAGATAGGAGTTGTGGTTCAGCCTCTAGCCAAGGACGTAAGATGGCTTGAAGATAGATGCACCCACTGTACTGTCTGTGTCCCCCTTTGTCCCACCGAAGCCATCGTAGTCGATCGAGAAAGGATGGAGATCTCTTTTGATAAAGACAGGTGCATCGTCTGCGGAGCGTGTATTCCTGCCTGTCCTTATAAGGCAGTTGAGATTTTATTTTAAAAAAGGAGGCAATGGTATGCCAGTAAAAGAAAAAATCTTTGCCCCGGTAGGAGAGGCAAAAGTAACCAGGGCTATTGTGGACGAGTTTAGTAAACAGTTCCATGAATATGTGGAAAG
>JBHIAL010000247.1:0-2720 GCA_046758525.1 bacterium | reverse complement strand
ATTGAGCGACATCGGAAGATTTAGCCTTCCCGAGTCAACCTTGGAGGGAACCCGATGGAGTCGGGCCCGAGGACTGTTTGAGCACGGTATGGTTCAGGGGATGATGAGCAGGAAAACTGAGACATCTGGGTGGGAGAATGGATAAACAGGCGGAGTTCCTCAGGGCCGAGACAGGGCTGCGTCAAAGTTCTAATAAATCCTTTATTTGAAGAAATTTAGGACAGACTCTGGCTTTTCTTCTATATTTATGCTATAAAATTCAATGTGACAGAAAATCCACTATGGAAGAGCTTAGAAGTAAGACCAATACTTTCAAATGAAGTCAGCTTATGGGGAGAGTATGTAAAAGCATACCATTATCTTGGTTACAAAAATATTCCTGGTAAATCTTTGCGTTACATTGCGACAATCGCAAATGAGTGGGTAGCACTGATCGGATGGGGCTCACCGGCATTAAAATGTAGTGTACGGGATCGATTTATTGGTTGGGATTATGAAACAAAATTAAAAAGGCTGCATCTTATCATAAACAATGTAAGGTTCTTAATTTTACCCTGGATTCGTATTTCGAACCTTGCTAGTAAAGTGCTATCGCTTAATTTAAAAAGACTCAGTTCTGATTTTCAAAAGGTCTATGGTCATCCTGTTTATTTAGCGGAGACATTTGTAGATATCGCCCGCTATAAGGGAACCTGTTACAAAGCAGCGAATTGGCGCTATGTAGGTCTGAGCCGGGGCTATTCAAAGAGTGGGAATGAATACTACAAGACGAATCGGCCTAAAGCGGTCTATATGTATCCCTTGATGAGGAAAGCACGAGAGCTATTAACCGCTTCGTTTATTCCTTATGATTTTAATTTTAGAAAGAAGGAGGGAATAATGGTGGATACACTGAATCTTCCTGTTGAAGGATTAATCGAAGAGATAAAGAAGATAACAGATCCCCGCAAAGCGAGGGGGATAAGACATCCCTTTCATACGATATTGGGCATAGCGGTGTGTGCGGTGATTTTTGGCGCAAGAAGCTACCGCGCAATAGCTGATTGGGCCTCAGGGTTAACACAGGAAGACTTAAGGCGATTTGGGAGTACACGAGGGGAGGCGCCAAGTGAACCTACGATTCGGAGAGTAATACAAAGGATTGATGTAGAAGAGTTCGACAGCAAAATTGGCATGTGGCTTCGGAGGATGCAATCACTTACAGGCAAAGCAATTGCGATGGATGGCAAAACTTTGCGCGGCAGCGGGGATGGTGAAGAGAGCCCCAAACATCTTCTCTCTGCTGTTGTGCATAAAGAAGGAATAGTCATTGCCCAAAAAGATGTCTCGGAAAAGACGAATGAAATAACAAGGGTAAAACCTCTTTTCAAAGGTTTGGATATTGAGGGCTCGGTGGTAACAGGAGATGCTTTATTGACACAGAGAGAGATTGCAAGATATATAGTTGAAAAGAAAAAAGCTAATTATTTGTTTACGGTAAAGGGGAATCAACGAGAGCTTCTTGAAGATATAAGGGCGCTTGAGTTGAAAAAAAAACGCCAGCGCACAGCACGTTAGAAAAAGCACACGGAAGGATTGAGAGGCGGACTATTTGGGTAAGCGATGAGCTTAAGGGATATGTTTCGTTTCCTTATGCAGAACAATTCTTCTTTATTGAGAGGAAAATTTATTATATGAATGGAAAAGAGTCTGAAGAGACAGCCTATGGGATTACAAGCCTTACAAAAGAGGAAGCATCTGCGGAAAGATTGTTAGAGTTGAATCGTGGGCACTGGGAGATAGAGAATAGAATTCACTATGTAAGAGATGTAACTTTTGATGAGGACAGGTCTCAAATCCGCAAAGGAAATGGTCCTCACATTATGGCGAGTTTGAGAAATTTAGTCATCGGAATATTTCGAATTTTGGGTTTTAAATACATACCAGAGGCGATAAGATATTTTACAATGCGTTTGGAAACAACATTTAAGATTCTTGGGATTTAGCTTAATAAAAGATTATCTTTTACTCTCCAGCAATGAAAGGCTGTGATAGTCTAGCAAATTAATTTCGCCATAACATTTATATCCATGTTTTGTCATTGAAAAGCATAAAATGTGTATCTCTACCTATTTTTTTGCTCGCACTGGCCTCTATTTTTCGATCTTAACACCATTTTGTGCTAATATGCTTTCTCCTGATATGAGCTGAATCCCGTGTCTATCAAGATAAATATCGACTTTGACGTAGTCCTTCCCTATAGAGAGCCTTTTCGGACAAAAAGATTTCAACAAGCTATCAAGAATCTACAATAATCGATCAAAACGAGAAACGCACAAGATTCTCCTCCTTTTTTTTTCAACATTTTTTGAAAAAATAAATGCTCATAGAATGAGGATAAGTGGAATGCTCTTGAAAAAAAAATTTGCCAGAGGAGTACTGGTAAGCTGTGCAGCCTTCTTGATTATCTTAGTGCTTCATAGTCTTCACCTCTTTCATCCGCTTGAGTGGAAGTCCTGGGATCTCCGGCTTCATCTCTTTTCTAATCCATCGAGAGCAAGTAGAGATATTGTTCTTTTCTTAATCGACCAATACAGCCTTGATATCTATGAAAAACAGCAAGCTCTTCCCTGGCCCTGGCCTCGAGAATTGTATGCATACATCATTCAGTACTGCAAAGCAGGAGGAGCGAGGGCGTGCATTTTTGATTTAATATTTTCAGAAGTATCTCGATATGGGAT
>JBHIAL010000246.1:0-2733 GCA_046758525.1 bacterium | reverse complement strand
TCCACTAAATCCTTAGCTTCTTTCAGGCCCAAGGAGGTAAGTTTTCTCACCTCCTTAATTACCTGAATCTTCTTACTTCCTATCTCACTTAACACTACATCAAATTCGGTCTTTTCTTCTTCCTTCTCTTCACCTGAAGGGGCAACTTGAGAAATCACTTGAGGAGCAGCCGCTTGCACTCCAAATCTATCTTCAAGTCCCTTTATTAGCTCCGAAAGCTCCAGTACATTCATTCCCTCTATCGCCTTTATAACCCCTTCCTTCTTATCTACTTTAACTTTGGGCTTATCACTTTTCCCGTCCTTTTTTTCCACCGCGCGGGGCATCTTAACCATAGATGAACCTCCTTTTCTCTCTAAAATCGAAGTCAGCAAAAAAATTAAATTGCCCAGGGGGGAACTTAAGACGCCTAACAGTCTTGTTAAAGGGGACTGCATCAGGCTCAAAAGTTGTGACAAGAGAATCTCCCGTGAGGGAAGATCACCCAGAGCCTTTATTTTATCCCCCTCTAAGGTCTCTCCCTCCAGAATCCCTCCTTTAAGCGCTAATTGAGGATGATCTAAAACAAAGTCCTTCAGTATTTTAGCCGAGGCCAAAGGATCATGGTCAACAAAGACTATTCCGGTACATCCGCAAAAAAATTTATCGACCTCTTCCAAATCTGTTCCCCCTGCAGCCCGAGAAGCCAGCGTATTTTTAACCACCAGGAACCTGGCGCCTTTACCCCTTAACATCTTGCGAAGTTCGGTAAGTTCAGCCACCTTCAATCCCTGATAATCCACTACGAAGGAAGCCTTGCTTCTTTCCAACCCTTCTTCAATCTTTTTTACCTTTACTATTTTGTCTTCTAAACTCATTTTACAAAATCTCTAGAGCCTTTTGCACATCTACCCCTATTCCTGGACCCATGGTGGAGCAAAGGAAAATCCCCTTAATGTATCTTCCCTTCACGGTAGAAGGTTTATCTTTTATCAGAGATTTGAGTAAGGCCTTGAGGTTATCTAATAAAGCTTCTTCGTTGAAAGAAACTCTTCCCACCGGGGCATGAATTACCCCGGTGGCATCACTTCTATACTCAATTTTACCCTTTTTCAATTCTTCTACAACTCTTGCAGGATCCTCACTCACCGTCCCTACCTTGGGAGAAGGCATCAAACCCTTCGGTCCCAGAATTCGACCTAACTTGGCCACTACTCTCATCATCCTGGGAGTCGAGACTACCGCATCAAACCCTAACCAACCGGCCTCAATTCTCTTAGCCAACTCTTCTCCACCCACATAGTCAGCCCCGGCCTTTTTAGCTACCTCAGCCTCACTTCCCTCAGCGAATACGGCTACTTTTACCTTCTTTCCTACGCCTTGAGGAAGTACAACTGTCCCCCTTACTCGTTCCCCTTTAGCTTTGGGCTTTATATTCAGGCAAATAGCTGCCTCAACCGACTCCTCAAACTTACAATTAGAGGTCTCTTTGACCAGCTTTAGAACATCCAAGGGGCCATATTTCTTGTTTTTATCTACCTTCTTTTTTAACAGAAGATATCTCTTTCCTCTTCTTCCCATCCCTTACCCCTCTATCTCCAGACCCATATTTCTAGCCGTTCCTTCGATGATCTTCACGGCGCTGTCCACATCGTAGGCATTTAAATCAGGTAATTTAGTCTGGGCTATTTTCACCAGATCTTCTCTTTTTATCTTGCCTACCTTTCTCTTATTAGGCTCTCCAGACCCCTTCTCTATTCCGGCTGCCATCCTAAGGAGTGATGCTGTCAGGGGTGTCTTCAACTCGAAGGTGAAAGACCTGTCTTTGTAAACGGTTATTCGCACCGGTATTAAAAAATCGCCTCGTGATTTTGTCTTTTCATTAAAAGACCTGCAAAACTCCATTATGTTAACCCCGTACTGACCCAATGCTGGTCCTACGGGAGGGGCAGGGTTTGCCTTACCTGCCTGAATCTGGAGTTTAATATGGGTTAGGATTGGTTTTTTTGCCACTAAAGCTTCTCCACATTCACATATTCTAGTTCCACAGGAGTCTCTCTGCCAAATATAGAAACTAATACTTTGAGTCTCTGTTGATGAGGATTGACCTCTATTATTTCCCCTTGGAAATTAGCAAAGGGACCCTGTACAATACGAATACTCTCCCCTGATTCAAAGACAATGCCAGGTTTTGGTTTTTTCTCTAAAAGACCCATTCGGTGCTCAATCTTGCCCACCTCTTTTTCCTCCAGAGGAACAGGCTGGTTTTTAGAACCCACAAAACCACTAACCCCGGGGGTATTGCCGATTACATACTTGGTTTCTTCAGTTAAATCCGCCTCTATCAATATATATCCAGGAAAGAATTTCCTCCTGTATATTCTTCTTTTGCCATCCTTAACTTCGGCTATTTTCTCCTTGGGAATTAAGATGCGACAGATCTTGTCCTTCATTCCAAAAGATTCGATTCTCTGTTGCAGATTAGTCATTACCCTATCTTCTTGCCCAGCATAGGTATGAAGAGCATACCACTTTTTACTCATCAAAGGCCTCACCTCAGAAAAAATTTTAGGATCTGGAAGAATACAAAATCCATTCCCCCAATGATAATAGCAAAAACAATAATGGCCATTATAACAATGAAGGTAGATCTTATAAGTTTCGGCCGATTGGGCCAGCTAACCTTCTTTAATTCACCTCTTACTGCCCGCAAAAAAACACTTACCTTGTTAGCCACCTCTTTTGCTCCTCAGA
>JBHIAL010000245.1:0-2741 GCA_046758525.1 bacterium | reverse complement strand
TTACAAAGTATCCGGATATAATCATTGGATTTGGTTACGTGAGACTGGGGGTAGACAATGTAGGTACAGTGGATACGCTCTACGAAAAAGGGTTTAAGGGTCTAAAAGTAATTCGCCCTCTTGCAAATTATGATGATAAACAGTTCTATCCTATTTATGCTCGCGCTCAGGATTATGGTATGCCCATTCTTTTTCACTTAGGGATACTAGCAAGAAGAGAAGACGAGGCAAGCTTTGATATTTCTTTCAACAGAATGCGTCCTGCATACTTGGATACTATAGCTCGCGCTTTTCCCAGGCTTACTTTAGTAGGCGCTCACCTGGGAAATCCTTGGTATGAAGAGGCTTGTGAGGTTGCTCGTTGGAATCCCAACGTCTATTTTGATCTTAGTGGTTCAACTTTGAAAAAGAAAAAACCTTCATTTTTTAAAGAAATTCTCTGGTGGACAGGAAAACAGACATTTCACTATAAGGGATTAGGGGGAAAGGGGCCTTTTGAAAAAATTGTTTTTGGAGGCGACGTTCCCTGTGAGTTGATTGAGGATGTACTAAATGACTACCGAAATCTTTTGGACGACCTGAAAGTACTTAAGGAGATTCAAGATAAAGTTGTCGGGGGGACCGCTGCGGAAATCCTAAATCTTTAAGGTTTCTGAGTTAAGTCAAAACGCAATCAACTTCACACGCTGTCTTCAATAGATTGTCCGGAGAAAAGGAGTGCAAAATGGATCTCTATCAAGTTATTAAAACCCGAAGAAGCATTAGATCCTATCGGCCTGATCCCATTCCGGAGGAGAAACTGAACCGGGTCCTAGAAGCAACTCGTCTGGCACCTTCAGGAAATAACAGACAGCCCTTAATTGCTTCATGGTCTTTGCTATCTCTGGAAGAGATACCCAGTAAAATTTTCTCGGTTGACCCCCCAGATTCTTAATAAGATACTTCCCTACCCTGATAGTTCTAGCTCATGAGCCGATAAAAGGTGATGGTTCCTACCAGACTCAGAGTGCCAACAAGATAGAATACGGAGGTTGAGCCGAGTAGGTCCATAGCTAATTCCCCTACCATGGGTCCCACTACGATGCCCATACTTATCCCCGTGTTTAGCAGGCTCATGGTGGTCCCTATGCCGACCGACCTTCTCAGAAAGACAACTTACCTTATCTTTTAAGAAACAACAGGGAAGAGAAGCAGCTCCGTTATCGTTGTTCTAATTGTGCCATGAGGAAAAAATTGCTGATTGGGTAATTGTTGAGTTCTATACTGAAGTAGAGGAGACTTTGAGTTTTATTTAGAGATTAGCAGAAAATTGGAAGGCGGGGGTAGAGATGGAGCTAATAGTAAGAGTTGTCGAGATAAAGGGAACCTGTCCAGTATACAAGGTAGGGGACACTTTCAAACTCAAAGATGGATACCGGCTTGTTTCAGAAATACCGGTGTGTATGCATTCTCTGGCTGCCTTGATGCCGCATTATAATGCCCTCCGGATTTCGAGACCCACTGATTGGGGATTAGCGGGAAAGCAGGATACAGCCAGAGCTTATGTGCAGTGCTTGGATCCCGAAGCCTATACAGGAGGCGGTACAGCAATCTTTGAAATAATTAAACAGAGGTGAAGGATCGAGAAGATTCTCAGGCTTTCCGAGTTGACATCAAGCCGCTTTTATGTATGTTTAGAGCATCACCATTTGAAAAAATACGGTGTTGATAGATTGTTATTCTTAGAGGGTTTCAAGTAAATAAAATGTTTAGAAAAGGAAAAATAGCTATAATACCGATAAAAGGAGTAATCACCACGGAGGGTGCTCCTATTTTAGCTTTATTTCCCTGGAGGAAAGTAATATCCTCAACTGAGATCATCGAGTTTTTAGAAGAGGTGAAAAGAAAGCCAGATACAAAAGCAGTGCTGGTGGAGATAAATTCCCCCGGGGGAACTCCTTTTCCCTGTAAGGAAATTGCTGAAAAAATTAAAGAAATTGATAAGCCCACTGTGGCCTGGGTAAGGGAATATGCCACTTCAGGAGCTTATTGGGTTGCCTCCGCCTGCCAGAAAATAGTCGCTGATGGATTAAGCAGGATCGGTAGCGTAGGAGTGGTTAGTATTCGGCCAGATTTTTCTGAGCTTATGAGAAAATTTGGTATCGATGTAGAGACCATGGCTTCCGGAATTTTCAAGACCCTGGGGTTTCCTTACCGCAAGATTGCTCCTGAGGAAAGAGAGGTCCTAAAAGAAGAACTCGATACCATTCACAAATATTTTTTGGAAGAGATTTCTACTAACAGGAAGCTAAAAAAGGAGGCGGTCAAAGAGATCTCCTCGGGAAAAATTTACTTTGGCAGCGAAGCCAAGGATTTAGGATTAATCGATTATCTAGGAAGCAAGAAGGAGGCCATGGAGCTTCTCAGCAAAATCGCCAAGCTCAAGACTTACCGAATTGTTGATTATAGTAAGAAAATGAGAAAACCGGTTGGTCTTTTGAGAAAGTTAATAGGTGGTCTTTGAAAGAAACCGGACAAGCTGTATTTCACGGGAAAGACTTTAAGAGAGGGCCAAAAATCTCGGGTGCTAAGAGTGAAGATAGAGAGGAGAAGTGAAATTAGAAGATAAGGGTTTCAGGCTTAGGAGGTGACGTTTGTCAGTAAAATTCGCTACACACAGGCTACTATTAATCCTCTTCTCTTTGTTTATTATTTCTTTAGCAGGATGTTCCTACAAATTGGTCCCCTTTTCCCCCGTCAGC
>JBHIAL010000244.1:0-2764 GCA_046758525.1 bacterium | reverse complement strand
AGTGACAGCATTCTCAATAGAGTAGACCTTATCTCTAACATTGCTTTAGGGCTAATTGCCTTCGGTATCGGAAGGGAGCTACTTATTTCTAACTTAAGACGCCTGGGGAAGTCAATTGGGGCAATAGTTATCTGTGAGGCTTTAGGAGCTTTTTTTCTGGTGATGATTTCTATGTTTTTATTGACTCATAGACTATACGAGGCCTTACTCCTAGCCGCGGTTTCTTCAGCAACTGCTCCGGCTGCCACCGTCATGGTGCTGGAAGAAACGAGATCAAAAGGAGACCTCACCACCACTATTTTATCAGTGGTAGCCCTTGACGATGGTATAGCTTTGATTCTTTATGCATTTGCCTCTTCTATAGCTAAAGTCTTTCTCGCTCATAAAGGACAACTCACCTTCCAGACAATTCTGGGAAAACCCGGTCTAGAGATTTTCGGCGCATTATTGCTAGGAAGCTCAATTGGTTTAGTACTGAGTTTGATTGCCCGGCGAACCCACTCCCGCAGCGATATCTTTGCTCTTACTATGGGAGCAATTCTGGTTTCCATCGGTTTAGCTACCCGTTTCCATCTCTCAGGTCTATTGGCCAGTATGGCTTTAGGAATTACCTTCGCTAATCTAGCTCCTCGAAGTTCCCGCAGTATTGCTGGTATTTGGGAACATGCTACTCCGTTTCTCTATATGGCCTTCTTCTGTTTAGCCGGGGCACATTTGAATATTAAGCTGTTGCCTCAAATTGGATTAATGGGGCTGGTCTATACAGGAGCGAGAATGTTGGGTAAAGTTTCAGGCGCTTCTTTTGGAGCCAGAGTTTCCCACGCTCCTGAAGCTGTCCAGAAATATATTGGTTTTTCTCTTTTTCCTCAAGTGGGAGTTGCTCTAGCCTTAGCTATAGTGGTGAAAAGCGATTTTATAAATTATGGGATAGCTGGAAGAAACCTTGCTCTTGTGGTAATTAATCTTCTTCTTTTTACTACCGTAATTACCGAAATAGTAGGGCCCTATTTGACTAAATGGGCCTTGATTAAATCAGGCGAAACTGGAAAGAGAAGAACAAAATAATGAGGAGGCATTTATGGAACCAATCAAAGCAAAGGAAGTAGAGATTTTCGATATTGAATTAGAAGAGGTTCTACTCAAGAAAAATGAAGAACTTGCCCGAAAAAACAGAAAAATTTTGGACAAATATAAAATACTAGTTTAGGTAAGTGAATGACCCCACAGCTCTGCTGTGGGGTCATTCACTTCAATCAATTTCTCTTGTTTTTATCTTTAATCCAGTTTTTATTCTGCTTAATGTGTTGGAGTTAAAAGCAATTGAAGAGCCAGAACTAGAAAAACGCCTTGGTAAAGAATATGTTGAGTATAAGAAAAGGATACCTATGTTCATTCCATCCTTGAGGGTGAGAGCTAAAAAGAGGCTTACAAAATGAGAGGCGCAGCCTATCGCCTAACACACCATATACGCAACGGGCTTACGCCCTCGCCCTTCAGGACATTGCTCCCTTTGGTCACAATGTCGTACATGCTGGAACCGTTAGGCGATGTTTCGGTCATTTTAGGTCTTAAGAGGATATTCAAATGAGCACATACATCTTAATGAAGATACTTGAATCCGCCCCAGGTAGGTATGACAAGGGTATTCGCATTCTCACGCTGGGTAGGTTGGATACGGCTTATGATCGTTTAACATCTTATATAAAAAAGGGACAGAATGTGATTGATCTCGGATGTGGGACAGGTGCATTAACATTGAGGGCTGCTCAGAAAGGTGCAAGAGTGAAGGGAATCGATGTCATCCCTCAAATGCTAGAAATCGCACAAAAGCGGGCAAGTGAGGCGAATCTTACACAAAATGTAGAGTTATGTGAAATGGGCGTTGCTGAGCTTGGAAACGAAGAGTCGGGAAGCTATGATGTTGTGATGAGTGGTCTTTGTTTTTCTGAATTAACTCAAGACGAATTAATCTATGCCCTGAAAGAGGTAAAAAGAATATTGAAGCCGGGAGGTCTTCTGCTGATTGCGGATGAGGTAAGACCCAAAAGCGTTGCAAAAAGGATGCTTAGTTGGCTTATAAGATTTCCTCTTGTAATAATTACTTACCTTATTAGTCAAACTACTACAAAAGCCATAAAAAATTTGCCAGAAAAGATAAAAGAAGCAGGCTTAATAATAGACTCACTCAGATTGAATAAAATGGAGAATTTTATTGAGCTGGTTGCAAGGAAGCCTAAGGAGGGAGAGGAATGAGCCTGCTCAAGTATGTTATTGTCAATATCCTTGAAACCTTGCTCAGGGTTTCCCCTTTTCCTTGCAAAACAGGTTTGATTAAGATAGGCCATCCAGACTCCAGCTCACCCGTTTTTCTAACCTGCAATTATCATCTGACCGTAGAAAGAGTAAAGAGAGCCCTAAAGGGGATAGATTGTTATCTTCTTGTTGCTAATAGCAGGGGAATAAATGTATGGTGTGCCGCTACAGGTGGTCATTTTACAAATCACGACGTTATTTCAGTCCTAAAGACCAGCGGGATTGAAGAGCTTGTGGACCACAGAAATGTAATACTCCCCCAGCTTGCTGCCACAGGTATTGAAACGAAGACTGTGCAGAGAAAGACAGGATGGAAGATAATCTGGGGACCAGTCTATGCAAAAGATATTCCTGCTTTCATTGAAAGCAAGTTCAGGAAAACTCCCGAAATGCGAGAAGTCGAGTTTCCTTGGGCCAAGCGTATTGAGGTGGCTGTTGCTTGGGCATTTCC
>JBHIAL010000243.1:0-2767 GCA_046758525.1 bacterium | reverse complement strand
AAAAGGAGATACTTAAGGATGACGAATGACATTAAGGATGTAAGGATAGCTTCAGAAGGAAAGAGCCGCATTGAATGGGCAGATTCGATGATGCCGGTTTTAAAATTAATTCGAGACAGATTTTCTCGGGAGAAGCCCTTGAAAGGGATGAGAATTGCTGCTTGTCTGCACGTTACCTCTGAGACTGCTAACCTTATAAGGACATTAAAAGAAGGGGGAGGTCTGGTCCGTTTGTGTGCTTCTAATCCCTTATCAACTCAGGATGACGTTGCCGCATCGCTAGTGAAAGACCACGGGATTGAGGTTTTCGCTATTAAAAATGAGGGCAAAGAGACTTATTATAAGCATATTCGTGCTGCTTTGCAGATAAATCCCCATATTACTATGGATGATGGAGCGGATCTAGTCTCTACTATTCATTCTGAGAGGATGGATTTAGTTTCAGAAATCTATGGAGGAACCGAGGAGACTACTACGGGGGTAATTCGTTTAAGAAGTATAGCTAAGGAGGGTGTTCTAAAATACCCGATCATTGCTGTGAACGATGCCAATACTAAACATCTTTTTGATAATCGTTATGGAACCGGCCAATCTACTGTTGATGGAATTCTGCGGGCCACTAATGTTCTCTTAGCGGGTTCTATCTTCGTGGTTTGTGGTTATGGTTGGTGCGGGCGAGGTATAGCCATGCGGGCTAGAGGGATGGGGGCTAAGGTTATCGTGTGCGAGGTAGATCCATTGAAAGCCCTGGAAGCTACTATGGATGGCTATTCGGTGATGCCTCTATTAGAGGCGAGCTGCCAGGGAGATATTTTTGTCACCAGCACCGGGAATAAGAATGTTATCGGAAAGCCCCACTTTGAAAAGATGAAAGATGGTGTGATAGTGGCCAATGCCGGTCACTTCAACGTAGAGATTAATCTAGAGGATCTAGAAAAGTTGGCTGTGCAAAAAAAAACAATAAGAAAAGATATTAGGGAATTTACATCAAAGGGAGGTAAAAGAATCAATTTGCTGGGGGAGGGTAGATTGGTTAATCTTGCTTGTGCCGAGGGGCATCCTTCCCTGGTAATGGATATGAGCTTTGCTAACCAGGCCCTTTGCTGTGAGTATCTGGTTAGTAAAGGAAAAGAGTTGGAGAAAAGAGTCTATGGGGTTCCCAAAGATATCGATGCCAATGTTGCCAGGCTAAAGTTGAAGAGCATGGGAATTAAGATTGATAGCTTAACTCAAGAACAAAGAGAATATCTCACCTCCTGGAGGATGGGGACTTAAGGAGCTTAAAATGATAGCCGTATTAGAAACAGGGGGAAAACAATACAAAGTTAGTCCAGGTTCTTTAATAAGGGTAGAAAAACTGGCCGCAAAAAAAGGAGAAGAAATAGTTTTAGATAAGGTGTTGATGATAAAGAAGGATGAGGAAAGTTTCCACGGCAATCCTTGGCTAGCAGGGGCCAGAGTAGTGACTGAGGTTACCAACCAGGACCGGGATCGAAAAATCATAGTTTACAAGTTTAAGCGGCGTAAGAATTATCATCGTAAATACGGTCATCGCCAATCCTTCACCGAGCTAAAGATAAAGGAAATTCAATTCAGGAGAGGTGGCTGAGTGGTCTAAAGCGGTTGATTCGAAATCAATTGAGTGCCTCAAAGGTGCTCCGTGGGTTCGAATCCCACCCTCTCCGCCAGTGCAACCAATTCGAACCTTTGTGTCTCTCATCTAAGAGGGCAAGCGTTTGGATTTTTGTGTGGGCAATATAATACGGTTTAAACTTCTTCTCATCTCCGTTGATAATCTGGAAAAAATCTGATTCTTTGTCAGATATAGGCTCAAGCCGGATACTCCCCAGGATTTCTTTAAGGGCTAAGGCAGAAGAGACGGTGTTCTTGCTCAGTGTCTCGTGCAACTTTTGCAACCTGTGATTGATCCATCCTTTAGGCGGCGACTGAAAGGTATTTTGTTTCTGAAATTCCAGCGATTTTATCTCTTCCTTTAAATCATCACTCTTTCTCTCAGCTTCCTTCAAAGCCTCTGATACTGCTTTTGAAAAGTTGCCTAATTTAATAAAGCTGAGATAGTTCCTTATTTCCGATGCGAGTTTCTCGTATTCAGCCTTCCTTTTCTTAGTGAGTTCCGGTACCTCATTAAGCCCTTTTGCTACAAGTTTCTCTAAATTCTTGTAGACGTATTCCACATTTTCTGGAGTTAATATCTTTTGCTTCAATTCCGATATAATAGCTTTTTCCACGCGTTTGCGAGGCACTAGCAGTTTGTTAGTGCAGGTTTTTCTTCTGGCATTATAGCAGCCATAATAACCACTACCTTTCCCACTGATAAGAACAATAGCTCCCCCACACGAGTGGCACCTCATAAGTCCTGCAAAGAGATGAGAGGGGTTAGCATGAATATAGCTTTTTTGTTTTACGTTGCTATTCTTAGGTTTCTTCCTCATAGGCCATGTCCCTTTAAGTTCTTTCCATCTTCTTTGAGCCTTCTCCCAAGTTTCTTTATCAATTATGACTAATCCCTCTTTGAATGTGGGTAGCTGTTCCCTTTTTGGCCGTGGAACCTTTTTTATCTTTCCTGTCATAGGATCTCTAACATTCTTCCATTTTCTCCATACCCACAGGCCCATATATTTTTCATTCTTTAGAATCCTGCTTATAGTTGATGTATTCCATCCTCCAGGGCGCCCTCTTTTAGTTGGAATCCTGTCTTTGTTAAGCTCCTTTGTTATTCTGCTTATACTTTTTCCCCGAACAAACT
>JBHIAL010000242.1:0-2767 GCA_046758525.1 bacterium | reverse complement strand
CATTACCCCAGGCAAGAAATATAGAGGAGCGTTGTCTATGCCCAAAGTAGCTTTAGCCACTCTAGGCTGCAAGGTAAATCAATACGAAACCCAGGTTTTGCGGGAGCGCCTGGTTCAGGCTGGTTTCCGAGAGGTCCCTTTTAAGGAAAAGGCAGATTTTTACATTATTAATACTTGCAGCGTCACTCAGAGAGCCGATCATAAATCAGAAGAGTTAATTAAGGCCGCCAGAAAGAATGGATCTAACGCGCGTTTAATTGTCACTGGATGTTACGCTGAGGCAGAAAAAGATGAGCTAAGAAAGAGGTTACCCCAGATAGATCTAGTGGTAGGAAATGAAGAGAAATTAAAGATACCGCACATAATTACTGGACCCAATAGAAATTTTAGAGACACAGAACTCCTCATTCAGACCTTTTATGCTCATAATCGAGCCTTTGTGAAGATAGAGGATGGATGTAATCAGTTTTGTAGTTATTGTAGAGTGCCTTATGTGCGTGGAGCTAAGATTAAGAGCCGACCCCCTAATGAAGTTCTCAAGGAAGTAGAAAGCCTTATCTTCAATGGATTTAAAGAAATTGTTCTGGTGGGAGTAAATCTTGCCCTTTACGGAAGAGATCTTGACCCACCCATTAGTCTAGTTGATCTTTTGAGAGGCATGCAATATCTTGAGAAAACCGTAAGAGTGAGATTGAGCTCTCTTGAGGCCCATCTTCTTCCCTCAGGACTAATTGATTTTATCAGTAATTGCCGCCTTATCTGTGCTCATCTTCATCTTCCTCTGCAGAGTGGAGATCCCGAGATCTTGCAGAAAATGGGAAGGAGATACACCCCTGATCAATACCGAAGACTGGTTGAGAATATTAAAAGGATGGTTCCCTCGGTAGCTATTACCACTGATGTGATGGTAGGCTTTCCCGGTGAGACCCAAAGACAGTTCCTTAATACCTATCATTTCGTGCGAGAAATTGGATTCAGTCGCCTTCATATCTTCAGATTCTCTCCCCGGATAGAGACCAGGGCTTATTCAATGCAGCCTCGAGTGGAAGATAAGGTTAAGAAAGAAAGAAGCAACCGCCTGAGAGAGTTAGGAGAGAATCTTGCCCAGAGTTTCGCCTCCCATTTTTTAGGTGATACCTTAAGAGTCCTGGTGGAAGAAAGGGTTGACCCAAAAACTGGACTTTTCTCCGGATACAGCGATAATTATATTCGGGTTAGTTTTAAAGGTAAAAAAGAGCTAGAAAATAAATTGGTGATTATAAGATTGATAAGTGTTAACCAGGGACAGATAATGGGAGAAGCGGAAAAGGTACTCTCATGTTGATGCCAAAGAAGTTAAAAGATTTAAGTAAAGGTGAGTATAAAAGGATTCTAGAAAGATCTCGCTCAAGAATGGAGGAGATTCTCTCCCGGGTTATACCCATCATTCACGAGGTTGAAAAGCGTGGCGATGAAGCGGTTTCGAGGTTCACCAGTAAATTCGATGGGGTTAGCCTGACCCCCCGGGATTTTGTGGTTAAAAAAGAGAGGGTAAAAGAAGCTTATAAAAGGGTCAGTCCCGAAGTTATAGAATCACTGAGGAAAATGCGACACCAGATTTATGATTTTCATCAAAACCAGTTGGGTAAAGACTGGTCAATTAATAAAACCTTCTTAAATAAAGGTGAGGGTAGTTACACCCTGGGGCAAAGATTTATTCCCTTTGATCAGGTGGGGGTTTATGTCCCGGGAGGAAAAGCGAGATATCCCTCCACCGCCATAATGGCTATAGTTCCGGCAAAATTAGCCGGGGTGGGCAAGGTCATCCTTGCCAGCCCTCCTTCAGAAGATGGTGAGATGGCAGAGGTGGTGATGGTAGCGGCTGATATAGCCGGGGTAGACCTTATGCTCAATGCGGGTGGAGTCCAGGCAATAGCTGCTCTAGCTTTGGGCACAGCTACCATTCCTAAAGTTGACCTCATAGTTGGTCCGGGAAATACTTATGTTAATGCAGCAAAGGCCTATCTTTTCAGTTTAGGAAAGGTGGGGATAGACTGTCCGGCCGGGCCTAGTGAGATTTTAGTTCTGGCGGATGGTTCGGCAAATCCGGCCTATGTAGCGAATGACCTATTATCTCAAGCAGAGCACGATGAGGAGAGCTGCTCTGTCCTGGTAGCTACTTCCGAAAAATTGGCTGAAGAAGTTTGTCAACATTTGATTAAGGAGGTAAAAAGATTTTCCCGGAGAAAGATAATGGAGAGATCCCTGGAAAAATACGGAGCCGTTTTAATGGTAGAGAGCCTGGATGAAGCCATCAATTTTGTAAATGATTTTGCTCCCGAGCATCTAGAGATAATGACCCGAAGACCCGAGGGGGTTCTTAGGCGGATAAAGAATGCTGGCTCAGTCTTTCTGGGCGATTTCTCACCGGTAGCTGCGGCTGATTATCTAAGCGGAACCAATCATATTCTTCCCACCGGGGGCTGGGCTAAAAGTTTTTCCGGCCTTTCGGTTCAGACCTTTCTTAAATCACTAACCTATCAATCCCTTACCAAAAAGGCCCTAAAACTGATGGGTAAAGATATAGCTACTCTTGCCTTCGCTGAAGGGCCCTATGATGCCCATACCCGCTCCATCGAAATAAGGCAAGAATAAAGTATCAAGTTTCGACCATTCCAATTTCTCTCGCCACCTTTTCCCCCCTATATTATACCAGTATTTAGAAGATTTATACGCCTATCGAGGGACTTTCCCCGGAGGAGCCTTATATCAGCCACCTTAACGAGTC
>JBHIAL010000241.1:0-2781 GCA_046758525.1 bacterium | reverse complement strand
GAGGGCCATAAATCATGAGCTATCCGAATTGGTTAAGGTGTTGGAATCTATCTGATGTCCTGCTGGTATAGGCGTGCCAAAAAGGATTTAGAGAATGCCGACATCTTTCAAGAGGTAAAGATTATAGGGGCTAAGATTCGTGCAACTTTGGATGAGACAAGATTTTTGGAAATCTATCATGACCCAGTTTCTATAAACAGGAATTCCACCTTTCACCAATTAAAATAAATATTGAAAATGCTTGACAAGCGGGAACATATTGTATTAATAAATACATATGTTCACTCATGCCACATCTCAGGAGAAAGAAAACAAAGCTCGGCTCAAGGAGAAAGCCATTCTTTTGATAGAACAGAAAGGTTGGGATATTCAGGAGGCTTTCCTGCGCTGTGGCTTCAAGATAAGTCCCTTTTCTTATCCCCGCATTTTGGCTCGTTACCAAAAAGGGGGATGGAAAAATTTACTCGATACCAGGGGTGGCAATCGTCATCCCAAAGCAACCCTTGCTGTTCTTGATTTTATTCGTTGGGTGAAAAGAAAAAATCCCAATCAATCGGCTCAGGAAATAACCTTGCTTTTGCAGGAGAGATTTCAAATTGTCTTTCATCCTATTTACATCGGGAATCTGTTAAAAAAGTTAGAACTCAACAATCCGCGTGGTCGCAAATCAATCCCAAAGACGGTACCCATCTATCATATCGATCACGCTGGCAGCTTTTTCCTCAAAGGAATCTGTCTGAAGATGGGTATCATCAATATCCTTTCTTCTACAGTTATGAATAGAATTCAAGCTCTACAAAAGGCTCAGCCATCGGAGAATCTAAGTATTTTTCAAAGACCTTCCTCGGCAATTCAAGCTAAACTTGAAAGTCTTTTATATATGCCTCTTTTTAGAATGGAGCGTATCTTACATTTTAAGACGATTTATCCCCGAGAAGGTTTAGGATTCCTCGTTGGACGAAAAATGCCTTACAAATATCATACCATGGATAATTTCTTAAGAGAAATCTCCATATTGAATATCGCCGGACTGCTTAGCAAAAACCTGGCTAAATGCTACATTGAGGTATTTGGGATTGAATTTAAAACTCTGGATGAGCAGACTTTTTATATTGACTGTCATGACAAAGTTACCTGGACACATTTTAATATTCCTAAGGGAAAGCATGCTACCCGCAACCAAATACTTAAGCTGCTCAAGGTTTACTTTCTCCATGATTTCCATGGGCGTCCTATTTTATCTTTAACCCAGCCTGGGGATAGCCATCTGACCCAGGTTCTGTTTCCCCTAATATCCCAGTTAGAACAGGCTCTTGGTAAAAAGGTAATTAAGTTTGCTGTCTTTGACCGAGAGGGATTGGCCGTATGGGTATTCCAAAAGATGAGTAAACAGGGTAGACGTTTTATCACCTTTCTAAGGGACAACCAGTATGAATCTGAAGAGGATTTTGATATTCCAACTGGTGAACGATATCGTCCATTCCGCTACAAGGGTGGCAAAGTTACCCAACTGATTTTAGATGCCAATAAAACCCTCAAAGACTATAAAACCAACCAAACTTATCGCGCCCGGGCTATTTTGATCAAGGATATAGAGATGGATAAGCTCTTGGTGGTAGTTACCAACATCACCCGTCAGGAAGAACCCAATCCTGCGAAGATTGTCAAACGTTATGCCCATCGCTGGGAAGCTCAGGAAAATCCTTTCAAGCGGATGAAACCAAGTGTTTACCTGGATACTAACCATGGACTTAAAGGTAAAGAATTATCCACCAACCGTACCTTGTTGAGGAAGCGTCAGAAACTGGAAGATACTATTGTCGCCAAACAAGTAAAAATCCATAAGGCTGAAGATGGCCTCAAGCAAGTTCAACATAAATTGGAGCGAGGAGAAAAATCTTACCATGATATTAGCCAAAAGATAGAGAAAGAGTTAAAAGATGTTACTTCTTTGCTACGCCAGGCTCCTGCTCGTACTATTCGATTGCTTCGAAGACAAAGTAAACTCTTACGTCAAAAGGAGAAAACTACCAAACTCTGGTTGAAGAAAGTAATAGATCTAAATTCTACTATTCAGGAGAAAATCGCCCTTATCTGTTCTCATGAGAAATCTCTTGAACGGGCAAAAACGAAACTCTCTAAACTTCCTGTTGAGGAAAGGCTTTACGAGATAGACACCTCGAAAGATCAGTTTATGACCAACCTGGAAGTTGCTCTAACCAATGCTGATCTTTACTTCAAAGAACATTTTCTTCCTGTGCCTTATCAACGTTATGATTTCAAGACTATTCGGGATATTCTTTATGGGCAAAGTGGTACTATTTACCAAACATCTCAAGAGATTATTGTTTCCCTTAAACCATATGCTCAGGAACCAGAACATCAAATATTAGCGGATTATGCGGCTCGACAATTTAATAAGGCACAGATATATACACCGACAAATCAAAAGATAACAATGGTGATAGAAAAACCAACATGATAGCATTTTCAACCTTTAATTTATTTTTAAAAGGTGGAATCCCTGATTAACTCTTTTACCACAAAGACACCAAGGACACAAAGAATCTAATTGACCCAGCACCATGTTGGTGCGGGGTTGACCATTCTTTGGATGCTATTCTTGCCTCTCTTAGTGCTCTTTGTGCCTTTGTGGTTCATCTTATTTTTGTGATTTTTGCGCTTTGCGGCTATATTTTAAAATATTTTAGTTGACTAAACAGTTATAAAAACTGTAGTGGTCGAGCTTGCTCGATTTTTATTGCAGAGCAAGCTCTGCCA
>JBHIAL010000240.1:0-2783 GCA_046758525.1 bacterium | reverse complement strand
TTCAGGACCAATTCACGATGACCCGGATTACGACAAGCTAATACCTATAATGGAAAAAAGTGTGCGATTTGGCCTTACTGGCAGTGCCAAATACACAGGTCCAAATCCAGGCAATGGTGCAGTGCCATTTACAGACTACGACCCCGACACACCTGGCGACGATCCTTATCCATATCTCTCAGAGAATCCAGACATGAATGGAACGCTCCACGACGTTTTCACTGTTGACACAAAGTCCGACTGGCCCGAGCCGCGCTGGGGAAGAGCTATGCAGGGCAGTTGGCAAGCTGGTAGATTAGAAATTGTATTCCCCACAGATCAGCCATTCTCAAAAATCTGGGTATTGCCTTCTTGGATGTATACAATCAAAACCGATGTCAATCAAGATTTCGTTCGTAACATAGCCGACGTATCAACTGTAGCATATGCCGATGGTACCTCACCTGGTGATACATGGTGGCAATTCGCAGCTGACTATGATGGCAATGACTTCATTGACGGTTTAGATCTTGTTCCTGTATCCGCTGACTACGGCAAACCAATTCCATAGCGCCTCTTTCAAGAGGCACCAGCTTCCTCTTTTTTTCAATTATAAACAGAATTATCGTCTAGTTACTATAGGCGAAAGATTTATATTTTAATCTTTCAAGGGGGAAAGACTAAAGAACACCACCATGATCTCGGTGAATGCTTTTGATTCAGCGCACGCGCAAAAGATTATTGGTGACTGCGGTTGTAGTTACAGTCATTATACTTGCCGTTGTATCCACATGGTGGATTTACCTCAGTCCAGTCGAACGCGTGTCTACTCTTGGAAAGATTAAGCTTATTACAATATACGGCGCACTAGCAGGTGCAGTGTATGCTTTACTGGCTCTTGGATTTACTTTGATTTACGGGGTGGCGAATGTTGTAAATATGGCCCACGGTTCGTTCTTTATGCTCGGAGCTTACATGTTTATTGCTTTTGGACCCTTGGGCCTTTCTCAATTAGATGTAATTCCGGCCTTAATTCTCGCTACAATTTTCGTAGGTATCGTGAGTAGCGTTGTTTATGTGTTAACTATACATCCTATAGTAGAGGATGAACTCGCTGTGCTAGTGGCTACGATTGGTGTAGCCTTAATCCTTGAGCAACTAATAGTCATAGGATTTAGCAGAGCATTCGGTGGCACGTACCTTGCTGTTCCCTCCTTTTTGTCAGGATACGTAACCTTCTTGGGCATGAAGGTGGTAATGGCACGGATTTTAGTCGCTGTAATCTCGCTAGTTCTCTTCGCCGCCGTATTGATATTTGTCACGAAATCAAAAATTGGAAGAGCGATGAGAGCCGTAGCTCAAGATCGTGAGGTGGCAATGTTAATGGGGATCAACACTACCAAGCTATACATGTTAACAATGGCCATATCCGCATCATTGGCCGCGACAGCCGGTATATTCATCGCCTCCGCTATTAGTGGAACCGCAAACCCAGCCATGTGGTTACGTCCACTAGTCTTATCCTTTGCCATCGTTATTCTCGGTGGTCTAGGTAGCATCAAAGGAACCTTTATTGGAGCCTTTATTGTTGGATACGCTGAAAATGCTGTCATTATTGTAATTCCAGAGGGAAGTTTTCTTGGAGGCGCAGCTGCCCTAGTGATTATGGTGTTGGTCCTCTTACTTAGACCCAGAGGGATATTTGGAAAGCGTATAGAACTCGAGTGAAAATTAAAATGGTAACAACCTACCTCAGGAGCATCTACAAAAGCTTTGCTATGAATATCGTAGATGTTCCGCCCAGACTATTAGCTTTGCTCTGCTTTCTCCTTCTTGTATCCTTTCCTATAACGAGACCGAGCGCATTCCTTCTGTTTGTGCTGACCTCTACAAACATAATGGCAATCTTTGCAACAAGCTGGGATCTTCTAGTAGGTCGCACCGGACAAATGAGTCTTGGTCACGCTCTTTTCTTCGGAATCGGCGCTTATACTACAGCCTTATTATACAAATTTTATGGGTTGCCACTATTGGTAACGATACCAGCAGCCATGCTTATGGGCGTTTTAGTCGCTGTGCTTGTAGGCTTCCCTAGTCTAAGGGTGAAAGGTCCTTTCTTAGCGTTGATAAGTATGTCCTTCCCTCTAATTCTCACCAGCCTAGTTTTTTATTTTGGGGAGTGGACTGGGGGCGAGAATGGTATTTGGGGTCTCCCTAGCCTTTTTCCCATGAAGTTTTTCACCGAAAGAGGCTTTCCCTATTTTGAGGCTCTATACCAACAAAAAGTAGCACAATACTACCTCACCCTGCTCTTACTACTTGTCTCAGCAATCATATTATATAAGATTGCCAACTCGAGAACAGGAATCGTTTTCGTTTCTGTTCTTGATGATGAGTTGGCGTCCAAAGCTTGTGGAATCAACGTAACCAAGTACAAGTTAATGGCTTTTGCTATAAGCGCTCTCTTTGCGAGCTTGGCAGGCGGCGTCTACGCCCATTTCATAACATCTATAGGTCCAATGGGGACGTTGTCGGTTACTCTCTCTTTCACGCCAGTAATCATGACGATTTTCGGAGGAATAGGAACAATTTATGGTCCGGTAGCAGCAACCTTCATTATAACGATTCTAGATATGTACGTCCTGAGGAGGATAGTGGACGTTCCTCTTGAATGGCACCCCCTCATTTTTATGATCATTGTAGTTATCTTTATTGTCAAGTGGCCAAGAGGCGTAGCGAGGTTTGTAACCGACAAACTCGAAGACCTTGCAGAAGAGAGGGAGCTGGAGGAGAGAGGGCCACAC
>JBHIAL010000239.1:0-2800 GCA_046758525.1 bacterium | reverse complement strand
CTGCCTCATCGCCTGGAATCAGGCTTCTGGAGTAAAGGCTGGAACACCGGATATCTTTTGGGAACCGATTATATGGGAAGGGGCGTGCTCTCCAGAATCATCTTTGGGGCAAGGACTTCCTTAAGTGTCGGTTTTATTGCGGTAGCCATATCTACCTTATTTGGCATTCTTTTGGGAATCATTTCCGGCTACTACGGAGGAATGATTGATCACATAATCATGAGGGCGGTGGATATTATGTTTGCCTTTCCCAGCATTCTTTTGGCCATCACTATTATGGCAGTATTGGGTCCGGGTCTGGAAAAGGCCATGGTTGCTATAGGCATAGTATATACTCCCCAAATGGCCAGGATTGTGCGAGGATCAGTTTTAGCGGTCAAGGAAGCTTCCTACATCGAAGCAGAAAGGGCTCTAGGGGCAAGTGATAGGGGGATTATTTTCTCCCATGTTTTGCCTAACGTTATGGCTCCCATCATAGTCTATGCAACTCTTAGCATTGCCAGTGCCATTTTGGATGCAGCTGCTTTGGGCTTTCTAGGATTGGGCGCTCAACCGCCTACTCCAGAATGGGGAGCTATGCTTTCTAATAGTCGGCAATTCCTTATAGCCGGGGCCTGGTGGGCAGCTACTTTTCCGGGGATTGCCATAGTGGCTACGGTACTAGGACTGAATCTTCTAGGTGATGGACTACGTGATGCTCTTGACCCCCGTCTTAGGAGATAAAGAAGCTCATCCCATGAAGACTCTCTTATCCATTCGTAACCTGCACACTTATTTCTATACTCACTATGGAGTAGTAAAAGCAGTGGAAGGGGTAGATCTAGAGATACAGAAGGGAGAAACTTTAGGTTTGGTTGGGGAGTCAGGCTGTGGAAAATCGGTAACTGCTCTTTCTATTATGAGGCTCATTCCTAATCCACCGGGTAAGATAGTTGAAGGTAAAATAATATTTAAGAAAGAGAATCTTTTAGAAAAAAGTGAAGAGGAGATGAGGAAAATCAGGGGAAATGAGATATCTATGATTTTCCAGGAGCCCATGACCTCTCTTGATCCTGTCTTTACTGTTGGTGAAGAACTCACCGAGACAATCGGGCTGCATCAAAAACTTACCAAGGCTGGATCAAAAGAAAAGGCTATAGAAATGCTGAAAGAGGTGGGTATACCCGAGCCAGAAAAAAGGATGGATGAATATCCCCATCAGCTCAGCGGAGGTATGCAACAAAGAGTTATGATTGGTATGGCTCTTTGTTGTAGCCCTTCCCTCCTTATAGCTGATGAGCCAACCACTGCTTTAGATGTAACCATCCAGGCCCAAATTTTAAAGTTAATAAAGGATCTACAGAAAGACTTTGGTGCTGCCATATTATTGATTACTCATGATCTGGGCGTAATAGCTGAGAATTGCAGTCGGGTGGCAGTAATGTATGCTGGAAATATTGTAGAGTACGCCGGTATAGAACCGCTTTTCGAAAAACCGCTTCATCCTTATACAGTAGCTCTGAGTAAATCCATTCCCAGGTTAGATATAACCACTAGAAGGCTCAAGATCATTAAGGGAATGGTTCCCAACTTAATTGATCCTCCCCCAGGCTGCAAATTTCACCCAAGATGTGAAAAGGCTTTCGAAATTTGCAGCCAAAAACCTCCTTTGCTCAGACAAGTAGAAGAAGGACACAAAGTTCGCTGCTGGCTTTATGGTTAAGTAGGGCTAAGTCAAAAAAGATGGCAGAGATTTTGTTAGAAGTTAAGAATTTAAAAAAATATTTTCTTACGGGAAAAGGACTGTTTTCCAGAAAGGAAACAGTCCGGGCCGTAGATGGAATAAGTTTTTTTATCAAGAGGGGAGAAACTCTAGGGTTGGTAGGTGAATCAGGGTGTGGAAAAACTACTACCGGTAAGCTAATCCTTCGATTGCTTGAGCTCACAGATGGAGAGGTATTGTTCGATAACGAGGATATATTCAGGCTTGATAAATTGAGAATGAAAGCATTAAGAAGAAAAATGCAGATAATTTTCCAGGATCCTTTCGCTTCCCTGGATCCCAGAAAAACCGTGGGGTACACAATTAGTGAGCCCTTGAAAATACATAAGATGGCGCAAAGAACCACCAGGCTAGAAAAAACCTTAGAATTAGCAGAAAAGGTAGGCCTTACAGCCGAGCAGGTAAGGAGATATCCTCACGAATTTAGTGGAGGACAAAGGCAGAGGATTGGGATTGCTCGAGCTTTAGCGGTAAATCCCGAGTTCGTGGTAGCGGATGAGCCGGTATCTGCTCTAGATGTCTCCATTCAAGCACAAATAATAAATCTTATGATGGACCTTCAAGAAGAATTTCATCTGACTTATCTTTTCATTGCTCACGACTTAAGCGTGGTGAAACACGCAAGTGACCGAGTAGCCATCATGTATCTAGGAAAGATAGTAGAGTTAGCCTCCAAAGACGAGCTGTTTAAGCTGCCACAGCATCCTTACACCCAGGCATTACTATCGGCAAACCCCATACCCAATCCCAGAAGCTTCCGAAAACAAGTCATTCTGGAAGGAGATGTTCCCAGTCCCATAAACCTTCCCCCGGGGTGTAGATTTCACACCAGGTGTAGGTATGTTAAATCTATTTGTCAAGAGAATGAGCCAGAGCTAAAGAATATAGGTAACGGACACCTGACAGCATGCCATCTATTTTAAGAAATCCCCTTTACAATGTCAAAATAATATGTATAATATAAGTGAAGCTGACTACGACCTACAGAGAGTTATCTTTTGAGATGGGTAGATATATTATTAGAACAGAGAGAAACAA
>JBHIAL010000238.1:0-2806 GCA_046758525.1 bacterium | reverse complement strand
GGGCACTACAAGGGAATTCCAAGGGTCTATAACTCTTTTCTTGAATCTGCATACTTACATTACTCCCTGCTTTTTTCCTCGACAGGTTCTCCTTCTAATTTTTCTTCTCCCTCTATCACATAATTTCCTTTTATCCATGCCCCTAAATCTGCCAATTTGCACCGTAAGGAACAAAAAGGTCTAAATGGATTGCCTTCCCAAAGGCTCTTTTTCTGGCACCGGGGACATTTTACCTCTCTCACCACGGTCTCGATATCCTTCCAAGTCCAAAAATAATTACAGGTTCCTAATCTCCTTAAACTGGGCCTAGAGCTAATCCCTCTTCTTTGGAGGAGTTAAAAGCCTCAAAAATTGTCACTCTTCTTTTATTTAAGATTATTTCAGGGTCCCGACTTTAAAATATAATATATTGTAAATGTTTAGCCATTTTAAGCAGCTAGAGATGTTTTAACCTCTGAGTAATCTATCAGGGGCGGTAAAGATCCATTTCGACAATAGGTTTTCAGAGCTTCCTCAAGAATGACGATCGCATCTTGATCCCGGAGGTGCAAGGTTCGGAAAATGGACATTAGAATTGCCTGAGTATCAGCGCCTTTTTGAGAATGATTGCAGTAGGAGTTCTTGCGGATGATCACGGCAGGCCTGATCATCCGCTCAGTATGGTTGTTATTAGCAGGCACCTCAGGATATTGCAAAAAGGTGAAGAGTTCGTTCTGATGCCTTTTCAGACGCTTTACAAGCCTGCGGCAGTGCTTATCCTGGTAAGGCTGTGCGATGAGATCAGCCAGCCGCTGTGAAATCCCGCAACACCTTCTGGTATAGACCTGCGGGATAAGCTGAGGACGACGGACACTCAGTCGGAGGGCATCCTTAATGAGGCGCTTGAGCCTCTTGGAGAAAGCCATCCACTCCGGGGATTGGTGAAAGACACTGGTCCGTTTCATGTCTCGCAGGAGGTGAAGGAGACAGCGCTGTTTAAGAAATGCACCAATCTTGTTGTAAGCGCCGAAGAAATCGCACAAGAGTATACCGTGAAAGAATTCTCCCAGCACCTGTTTGAGGACCGGGGAGGCCCGGGAGGGGGAGATGAGGTAATAAGCTATCTTTATCTTCTGGCTGGTGAAGCACCAAAGCCAGTAGGGTTTGCCACCTACCCTCCATCCGGTCTCG
Organism: bacterium; assembly: GCA_046758525.1. GTDB lineage: Bacteria > Aerophobota > Aerophobia > Aerophobales > AE-B3A > AE-B3B. Next base: position 1,636 of record JBHIAL010000238.1, on the reverse strand, counting down.
TCTACCTGGAGCAGGGTGCTGGTTTTAGCCAACATGCCCAGGTGTTGATACCAGGGGAAAAGGATTCGGGCAAGCCTTTGCCAAGCCAGGGCAAGGCCACCAGCAGATACTTGAAAATATAAACAGGCATTCAGATAGGTCACGATCTGCCGTAGGGGAAGTCCCATATAGAAGTGGAGATAGGCTGTCTGGACAAGCAGCCCAATCCCTAGGGTGCTTTTCGGTAGGGCATCCTCCACGGGAGCTTCTACAATCTTATCGCATTTTGGGCAATAGCAGATATCGATGATATGTTTTGTGACTAGAGGCTCGACTTTAGGGATATCCTCGGTGAAACGGGTTCTGCTAGAGACTGGTTCTGCGAGAGGAGAGAGGCATTGAGGGCACTGAGTAAGAGTGTGGTGTTTGCTCTCATGAATTACCGAGGGTGCGGCTCTGCGAACTCCCTCATGACCCTTTTTTCTGCCAGGCTTTTTCTTTCGCCCTTTACTCGAAGGTTTCTCATAGGCAGGCCTCATCCCCGAGGGGGTAGAAGGGTCATTCTGGGTACCCATTGGGTGCTGTTTTTCCTCAAGGACCTTCTCCAGTTCCTCTACCCTGGTGTCAAGCTCAATGAGCTTTTTTACCGTAGGTTCTTCACCAGAACGGTATAGGACTATGGCCTCTTCTTTAGTCATGACGGGTAAGTATCTCCTGGAAGTTTTTAACCAATGGGTAAAGCCATACTGTCTTAACCGGAGCCGAGGATTTTTTGTGGATGTCCCATTTGCCTCGGCCCTGGGTGAAACCGGTATGAATCCAATTAGCAGCCTTATAACAGGTACCCAAAAAACGAGATGTGTCCACGAAGGTCTCCAAGAGCACGATGGTATGGTTGTAGATTCTCTGCCATTCCTGGGGAAGAATCTTGGCCATCCTACCCAGGAGGTGGGAAGCCAGATAGGGGACTCGGACCCAGGGCAAGATAAGGAAACGGGTGTTCTGAACAATGAGATGGAGGTTTCTGTCCCTATCTGCCCAAGACCATCCGATAAAGCGGTCTCGGCACCCCACTTTCCACGCTGCTGCTCCCCAACCGATGCAGGCCAAGGGACGATCCTTATGAAAGGCGATATACTTAAGATGCTCCCCCACTGTTTGACAGTATCCGAGGTAGTGATAAGCATGAATGAGGCCTTTGTAGAGAGGCTCCCATTGGGTACCTCGCACCATTTTGATCTCAATGGGACCGGTCTCAGCAAGAGGAGCCATAATGGGTTCCTGAGAGTGAAGAGGTATCTGGATAGGATTATGGCGCCGGCTGCTAGCCTTGGGCCTACTCTTTCGGGCAGGAAGCTCCACCAACCCTGCCCGCTCCAGACGCAACAGGAGTTCCCTACAGGCCATAGACTTGAACATGCCGTTTCTCTGACGCCAATCCCAGAGACGGCAGAGTTCCTCGGAGATGAATGTCCTGCCTCGGGCCTGGTGTTCCTTGATAACGGAGCGGATGAAGGTGATATCATTACTAGTGATCCTTCGGCCCCGGATAACAAGTTGTGTATCCATGGACCATTATATATAGCATAATGTTTTTGAAGACGCCAGTCCTTTTTTAAGAATTTTTGAGAGTTACTTTATTTGGCTAAACTATTAC
>JBHIAL010000237.1:0-2813 GCA_046758525.1 bacterium | reverse complement strand
TCAGAGGCGGTTGCCAGGGTAGACGAAAAGATGTATGAGGACAAGAGAAGACAGATTTAAAATACTCCCCCCACGGCTAAGAATACTCGGGCTTCTTCCTTTTCCCAATCAAGGGGCCAGGCTATACCCAACCTCAGGATTAAAGAATATTTACCAAAGGGAAGGATTCTCAGACGAAACTCCGCTCCCCAACTACGTTTCAGCTTGAACTTTTTATTCCAGGCATCTCCGGCATCATAGAAGAGAGCCGCTCCCAGTCGATCAAGATAAAGGTTTGGAGAGCCTCCGATTCTTTTGACCCACAAAAATCTATATTCCAGGGAAGAAAGAAGAAGGTTTTCCCCTTCCAGGTAGTCTCGCGGATAACCTCGAAGAGAATTTACTCCGCCCAGGGAGACTAAGACCTTTACTTTCTCTTCTCGGTTTTTTATCTTGCGGCCAAGCAGCCTTAAGGCCAGACTGCGGTTATTCTTAAAGCGTTTATACTCTATACCCCCTGCCTCATAGGCGGTATAATTTAGCTCACTACCTATATCCTTACCCGAGTATTCTGCCCCCAGATAAAGTGACCTTCCCGAACGCTCCAGGCCAGGATCAGAGGTAGGAGTAAGGTTAGCAAATTGCCAGATCCCCTTAATTCTATTCATTCTGCCCCGCCAGGATTCCGGTGAGAGGAAGAGCCCACTTTCCCCGGACTCTGTATGAAAAAAAAGACCCAGGGTTTGTTTATCGGTGAGAGAATAGCTCAAGCCTGCCAGAGCTCCACTCGAACGCCTCAGCTTATAAACCTCTCCCCAGAGAGTGGGTCCAAACTCTCGGTTGACATAGGCCAGATCATACTGAAACCCCTCCGTTAGCAGAGTAGAAAAGTAAACATTATGCTTTTCCAGGGTATCAGAAGCATAGGCATCCAAGGAAATATAATAACCATCAGGACTCACGGAAACCCAGGGAAGGAGATAGTGAAGTCGCAGGCGCGGCCGATAGGGGTTGGAAGAAAGGGAAAGGTCCACTGCCCTATTCTCTTTATCTCTCGGATATTCAGCAATGATCTTAGGGCTCCTTTTAGGCTCAAAGGGAGTCAACTCCTCCTCACTTAAGGGTTTGAGAGGAAGAAGATAAAGAGAAAACCTTTGTGCCTCATAGGCAGAGAGCACTACTCTCTCTCCATCAGAGGAGATGGCCGGCTCGAAGACGCCACCTCTCACCCGGGTATACTGCTTAAATCTTTTTGTCACGAGATCAACTGAATAAAGGTTAAATACCCCATCTTTTCGATTGGAAATAAAGTAAACTTTGCTGCCATCAGGAGAAAAGACAGGGCAGCGATCATCGGCATTATCTAGAGTGAGAGGAGAGGAGATCCTTTCTTTTAAATCCAAAAGATAAATATCCCTTTTTCCCCGGCGAAAAGAAGCAAAGACTATCTTTTCTCCATCGGGCGAAAAAGAAGGGGAGAAATTCTGGGTTAGTCCATCGTGATGGTTGGTGAGAGAAAAAACCTTACCGGTTTTAATCTCCAGAAGATAAAGATTAGAGTTTCCCCCCTCCTGCCTCACAAATACTATTTGGTCCCCACTGGGGGAAAAACCTGGCTGACGCGCCCGCAAGCCGTAAGTTAGCCTTCTTTTTCTTTGGGTCTTGATATTAATAAGATAAAGATCACTCAAAAAAGCTCTTTCAGGGGCGAAAAACTGCGTCTTTGAGTAAACGATCTTACTTCCATCGGGGGAAAAAGAGATATAGGGATTAACCTTCTTATCCAGCCTCTTGACTGTGTTCGTTTTTAGGTCCATGAGGTAAAGGTCAAAAATGGCATAGTCATATCCTCGATCAGAGGTAAAAGCAATTTTATCTTCGGAGGGAGAGAACACTGGATGCATATTTTTCCTGCCCTGAGAGGTTAAGAGTGATTCCGGGGTGAGGAATGGATCGGGTGTAGGCTCTTTTTCCTTGCTATATTTACCCATAATCCAGTTTCGCCATTCGGCGTAAAGGGTGGAGGAATCCTTACCCACTACACTCTTTAGAGCTTCATCAAAACTTAGAAACTGAGGCAGGGGATAGAGAGCCACCTCTCCGGTGGTGAGGCTAATCTGGCCTAGAAGCTGGTAAATGGGCTGACTGCGAAAATGAGTTAAAATCCCGGCTATTTTATCCTTTCCATAAGTTTGAAAGATATAGCGGACGAAACTGTCTGATTGATAGTAACCGGAAGTTCTTCCCCAGCCCTCAAAGAAATAAAAAGCAGCTAAATCTGCCTCCGACATAATGCCCCTCTGGCGTGCCTCATCCCCCACCACCATCCTCTTTAAGGAATGTTCTTCTTCCCCCTCATATTGAGCCAATCCTTCCACAAACCACATGGGGAGAACCAAATTGGCCATCAGCCGCCGTAAAGGAAAGACCGATTCCTGAATGGCGGCGAAGGTGACTGCATGGGTAAATTCATGAGCGATGACCTCTCTTGCCCAGGAGAGATCCCCCGAGCCTTGAGTGGGATCCGATTGAGCCTGGATGACGATTTTTCCAGTTAAGGTGGAGGTGTATCCTCCGGTGGTGTCGTTGTAGTTTTCGATAATGATGGGAGTTTTCCGAGAGGGCTGGTAGCCTAAATCAGAAGTAATGCGAGGATAGATCTCCTCGGCGATTCTGGCTGAGGCATAAGCAAAAGTCTCCTCTTCCTGGTGATAGTGGATGAGGAAATGAGGGGTTTCTATGACTTTCCACCTCAGCTCGGGATGATTAAACTCTGCTAAAGTAATTTTGGGAAGGAATATAAAAAAGAAAAAAAGGGGTATGAACCACCCCTT
>JBHIAL010000236.1:0-2814 GCA_046758525.1 bacterium | reverse complement strand
GCACATCATTAACATAGTAGACGGGAGTGGTCAGATAAAATTTTTTTCTCAAATCTATCCCTCTTTTGCTGTTCATCCTATCATATGCGAGTTCTCTGTCAAGAATATCTCGGGACTGTTCCCCTTCGTCGCTGTATATCGACTTTGGATTGTTTCTGCTCGTCTTCTCGTCTCGGGAAAGACGTGAAACTCGTCACTTCGCTCCTCAGACAACACGTCTTTCTTCTTCCTCAACTCCAAGACTCGTTAAGGTGGCTGATATAAGGCTCCTGCGGGGAAAGTCCCTCAATAGGCGGATGAATCTCCCAAGTACTAATACTTTCTTAGTACTATCAAACTGGGCTATTTTTAAAGGGTTTGGGGAAGGGTTAAAGGAAGAAACGATCTTTCAGAGAAAGGCTGATAAATTGACAGAGGAGATTACTTTTTTATAATAAGTGTGAATATTTACCATTTCATGGAGTTTTCTTTTTTGATTCATCTCTGTGCACTCTGCGATCTCTGCGGTGTGAGGAGAAAAGATGTTTCTTTTAATGTATCCAACTCGCATTATCTTTGGCCGAGGGGTAATTAAAGAGCTGGGAAAAGAGGTCAGTTCTTTAGGTAAGAAAGCTTTATTGGTAACCGGTCGCTCATCTATGCGGAAGACGGGCATTTTGGATAGGGTTATGGGCGTTATTAAACGAGAAGGAATTAGTCTGGATCTTTTTGATAGAGCTGAGCATGATCCTTGTCTGGAAACGGTGAACCAGGGGATTAGAATTGCCGGTGAAAAAAATTCTGACGTTGTCATTGGTCTGGGTGGGGGAAGCGCCCTGGACGCAGCCAAGGCTATCGCCTCTCTAGCCAAGCAGTCAGGTACAATCTGGCAATATCATGCTGGTAAGAAGATTGAAAAAGAAGGACTGCCCTTTGTGGCTATTCCCACTACCGCTGGTACCGGAGCAGAGATTACCAATAATTCTGTTCTCACTGATAGAAAGAAAGTGATTAAGAAAAGCATCCGCAGTCCCCATATGATAGCGAGAGTGGCCCTGGTTGACCCTGAGTTAACTTTTTCTCTTCCTTCTCAAGTTACAGCTTACACCGGGATGGATGCTTTCACCCAGGCTCTTGAGTCCTATGTTACCAGGACATCGAATCCAATTACCGATACTCTGGCTCTTCAGGCCATTGAGATTATTTTTCAAAATTTACCTCAAGCTGTTGCCAATGAGAAAGATGCAGATACCCGTGAAAAAATGGCTTTGGGTAGTCTACTTTCTGCCATGGCTTTCTCTAATTCTGGCCTGGGTGCTGTTCATGGACTGGCGCACCCGATCGGGGCACGGTTTGGTGTTCCACATGGACTGGCCTGTGCTATTCTTCTACCTCATGTGATAGGATTTAACCTGAGGGCAAGACCTGAGAAATTTACTCAGATAGCAAAGAAAATTGGAGTTGAGAGGGTAGGGGATCTACCCTATGCCATAAAAAGATTTTTGGAGCGGATCGATCTACCTCTCAGTTTTAGGCCATACGGAATTACCGAAGCTCACTTTTCTAGCATTATTGCTGAGTCTAGAAGTAGCAGCATGAGCAAAAATCCTCGGGAAGTGAGCGATCAAGATCTAAGGGAGATTCTTAAGTGGACCATTTGAAGTAGGAGGTCAAGATGGAGAGAATTAATGAGGCTGATTATGAATATCGAGGAATCTTAGATGGCTGATAGAGTCACGAAAGTTGAGATGCCCAAGCAGAGCCCTGAAAAGAGGATAAAAAATTTCAATGAAGTAGCCCTGGGGTATTCTTCCGAGCAGGCAGTGGAGGAGGCTAAAAGGTGCCTGCAATGCAAAAAGCCTCCCTGCGTAAAAGGATGCCCGGTAGAAATTGACATACCCGCCTTCATAAAATATACAGCCCAGGGGAATTTCCAGGCCTCGATCGAAAAGATTAAGGAAAAGAACAATCTTCCCGCTGTTTGTGGAAGGGTCTGCCCTCAAGAGACCCAGTGTGAGATAAAATGCGTAATATCTAAAAAGGGAGAACCAGTTGGTATTGGAAGGTTAGAACGATTCGCCGCCGATTGGGAGATGAGGCGGAAGGAAAGCCATGAAAAGAAAGTAACTCGAAATCTCACCTCGTCCTCAGTGGCTCAAGTGGCAGTGATTGGATCCGGTCCTGCTGGACTTACAGCCGCAGCGGATCTGGTCAAACTGGGTTACCGAGTTACTGTATTTGAAGCTTTGCATAGCTCAGGCGGAGTTCTAAGATATGGAATACCTGAGTTCAGACTTCCCAAGCGCGTCCTTGAAATTGAGATAAGGAATATTGAGAAATTAGGGGTGAAGATCTATCCTAATGTGTTAATGGGAAAGACTCTAACCATTGAGGACCTCTTAAAAGATGAATTTTCGGCAATTTTTGTAGGAATCGGAGCCGGGCTTCCTCATTTTTTGCATATCCCCGGGGAAAACTTAGATGGCGTTTATTCGGCCAGCGAATTTCTTACCCGGGTTAATCTGATGAAAGCTTATCAATTTCCCCTGTATGATACTCCCATTAAAATTGGTCGAAAAGTTGGAGTAATAGGCGGAGGCAATGTGGCCATGGATTCAGCCCGTGTGGCTTTGAGACTGGGAGCAGAGCAGGTTTATGTAATCTACCGGCGATCGAGAAAGGAGATGCCAGCCCGCGAGGAGGAAATAAAGAATGCCGAGGACGAGGGTGTAAAATTTCACCTTTTGACCATTCCAGTAGCTTTTTTAGGAGATGAAAAGAGGGGTCTCACTGGGATGCGGTGTCTAAAAATGAGACTGGGTGAGCCTGATGAAA
>JBHIAL010000235.1:0-2817 GCA_046758525.1 bacterium | reverse complement strand
TAGCGCATCCACCCAGTTGATACATACCTACTTCAAAGGAGAGACGGGTGCGGGTAGAAGGTTTACGGAAGAGCATTCCCAGGGTTTTGCCCCGCAGGGGGTGATAAAGCCTTCCCCCTTTTAGTAGATTTCTTAGGTAATCTGAGAGTTCAAAAAGATGGAGGATCTCATCTTTACTTAAATCCGCAATGGAGAGAAGGTCTTTCTTCATCAATACTCCCTATATAATTACTTTTTTGAATTGGTAGCCGCAGGATTTATCCTGCGTTTCATGAAGTAATATCTTCCTTTTTTGCATTTCTTCCATATTATTTTTGACGTTACCTAATTGCATGTCGAGAGCAGCGTAGAGTCCTAAAGAGAATCTACCCTTTCTTTTAATAGTTTATTGACTACTTGGGGGCTGGCTTTCCCCTTCGTTTTTTTCATTACCTGCCCCACTAAAAAGCTCAAGGCTTCTTTTTTACCCTTTTTGAAGTCGTTCACGGCCCCCTGGTTTTCTTTTACCACCCCTTCCACTATATTTGTCAATTTGACCTCATCGGTGATCTGTACAAGTTTTTTCTCCTCGATTATCTTCTCTGCACTCTTTCCTGTTTTGAACATCTCTTCGAAGACAAGTTTAGCTAATTTTCCACTTAAGGTTCCCTCTTTCACCCGCTTTAACAAGCTGCCTATCTGTTCAGGGCTCACTTTGACCTGAGGTATTGAAAGGCTGGCTTTCTTGACCAACCTCAGAAACTCCCCCATTATCCAGTTACTCACCAGTTTGGGATGGGGAAAACTTGCTACACATTTCTCAAAATAGTCAGCCAGGTCTTTAGCATCGGTAAGAACTCCTGCGTCATAAGGAGGAAGGCCATAATCTTTTATGAACCTTTGATATCGCCTGAAGGGAAGTTCGGGAAGCTCTGTGGTTAAATTCTCCTTCCATTCCTCATTCACCTCTACCGGCAAAAGATCAGGTTCAGGAAAATATCGGTAATCGTGTGCTTCTTCCTTAGTTCTCATGCCTCTGGTTCTTTTTTTCTTAGGGTCCCACAGACGGGTCTCCTGGACAACCTTTTCTCCCCTATCCAAAAGGCTCGATTGTCTTTTTACTTCTGACTCAAGCCCATCTCTTAATTCCTTGAAAGAATTCATGTTTTTAAGCTCTATCTTGGTTCCCAATTTTTCTCCTTCAGGAGAAACCGAGATATTAGCATCGCAGCGCAAAGATCCCTCTTCCATGTTACAATCGCTGACCTCTAAGTAGCGCAGGACCCTTTTCAGGTTAACTAAATATTGATAGGCTTCTTCAGAGGAATAAAGCTCAGGCCGGCTCACAATCTCCATTAAGGGAATCCCGGCTCGATTATAGTCAACAAAACTCATCTCCCTATCTTGGGGGTTTTGGGTATCTTCCCCGTGAATGAGCTTACCGGCGTCTTCTTCCAGGTGAACTCTCTCAATCTCAACTTTTCTTAGCTTGCCATTCACCTCGAACTCCAGATACCCATCTCTAGCCAGGGGTTCATCATATTGGGAGATCTGATAGTTCTTGGGTAGATCCGGATAATAGTAATTCTTCCTGGCAAATCTACAGAGATGGTTGATTTTGCAGTTTAAGGCTAAAGCTGTGGAAAGGGTGTATTCTACAGCCCTTTTGTTAATGACAGGAAGTACTCCCGGTAGGCCCAGGCATATGGAGCAGGTCTGGCTATTAGGGGGTGCTCCGAATCTGGTACTACACCCACAGAAAAGCTTGCTCTCAGTTGAAAGCTCCACATGAACTTCTAACCCGATATTGACTTGGTATTTCATCTTTCCATTCCCACTCCATCTATCTTGGCCTGACAGAATTTACACCGACCCTCTTCAAGATAAAATTTCTCTATTCTGTATCCATAGCGTTGAATAAGTACTCTGCCACAGTTGTAGCAGTAGGTGTTCTCACCCTTCTCTCCAGGAACATTTCCTGTGTAAACATATCTTAAGCCTGCCTCCAGACCAATCTGGCGAGCTAGATGAAGAGTTTCTGTAGAGGTGAAGGGGAGATCGCTCAGTTTGTAAGTGGGATAAAATCGGCTGAGATGCCAGGGAGTATCTGTTCCTAAATTAATTATAAATTCAGCTATTCTTTTTAACTCCTCCCTAGAATCATTCAGAGTGGGAATGATGAGGGTAGTTACCTCCAGCCAGATCCCTATTTTCTTCATGAGTATTAAGGTTTCCAGAACCGGGGCGAGCTTACCTCCACAATTTTTTCGGTAAAAGCTTTCACTGAAGGACTTCAAATCCACATTAGCCGCATCCAGATAGGAACTTATTTTTAGCAAGACCTCCTTATTCATGTACCCATTGGTAACAAAGATATTTTTGATGAGCTCCTTTTGGGCTAGCCTGGATGTGTCATAAGCAAACTCAAAGAAGATAGTAGGCTCCGTATAGGTATAAGCGATGCTCTTACATCCAGATCTTTTAGCCTGGGAGACGATAGACTCAGGGGTATAATCCCTTCCTTCAATTTCTCCCCTCCCTCTGGGAAGCTGAGAAATACTGTAATTTTGACAATTCAGGCACCGCAGATTACATCCTACCGTAGCCAACGAGAAAGCATCTGAGCCAGGGTAAAAATGATAGAGAGGCTTTTTTTCTATAGGGTCTATGGCTAATGATACTACCTTTCCATAAACCAGGCTGTAGAGTTTCCCTTCCTGGTTTTCCCTGACTCCACAGGTTCCTCTTTTGCCATCTCCTATCCGGCAGTAATAAGGGCAGAGCTGGCAGATTACTTTTCCATCTTCCAATTCCTCATAAAACATAGCCTCATGCATT
>JBHIAL010000234.1:0-2832 GCA_046758525.1 bacterium | reverse complement strand
CCGCCAAAACAGTGAGCGCATCTAATGTTACACCTAGCAGTCAAAGCTAGAGTAACCAGAAAGAGCCCGAAGAGTTTAGTTTGTCTTGTCTCTTTACACACAGAGGTATCAGATTTATCTATGTATTCAGTCTTCATTTACTTACTGTCCCGACAGGTCTGGTCTCTCAGAAACTGGAAGTCTGCACCCGCTGACGTAAGAGGCCTCATCACAACGAGGGCTACTCTGAATAGCTATGTTGTCCCACATGCACGCCTTTAACACCATCTGTCGCAAACAGGATTTTCTTACGCCTTCTTGAACAGCTTTTTCCTCCTAAACCCATATAGTCCCACTAGGCCGCTGCCGAGAAGGAGCGGGATGCATGGTTCAGCAATGTCTTAATCTAGAGTATCTAACCATCAGGATAAGATATGGGATTCGCACCCACCTCAAACCTTGCAGGAACACCACCGAGCACATCCTCCTCGGTAATCTCTGTGATGGTGGGTGTTATCCAGTCCTTCCTGGTCTCATCCTTGCGTTTCTCCACTTTAATGGCCTCCTTTTAGAGTGCTCTTACCAAAAATTTAATCCCTTTAGGAGCCATGTCCTGCAGGGAGTACGCTAGCCCGTGTTAGCCATTGCCATTAAGGATAAAATACAGCCAAGAGGAGAGCACCCGCCTCAAACCTTGCAGGAACACCACCAAGCACATCCTCCTCAGTAATCTCTGTGACAGTGGGTGCTACCCAGTCCTTTTTGGTTTCGTCTTTTTTGCGATTTTCCATTTTAATATTCCTCCTTTATGAATATCTGCTCTTATGGTCCGGCGGAAATGTCCCTCTTAACCGGCACAGGTGCTGGTTGTAATTAGTGAAATAAAGGCAAATCTTTTACGTCTTAGTAAACTTTATATTCTTAGCTTGCATCGCAACGACCTGCGTATATCATTCCATAGCATGATCATTTTAAAGATATTAGGCTCAATCCTTATACTGTTCCAGATGCTGGCGTATAGCTCAAACTCGTAATAGTTGAGTTCAACAGTGTTCTTGTATGCTTTGATATTATAAGCAGGGAAAAATTTCGCCCCGAATCTTTTGTGGAAGCCTACTGCTTCAGGATTAGAATAACCGAACATTTTCCTGAACCCCAAACTTTTAGCTTTATTGATGGTCTCACGCCTTAACATAGACCCAACGCTTACTCCCGCTCTTCCCCGTTGGAATTTTTCCTTTACGTAGTGGTTGGCACTGCAGGTACTGTTGAGAAGCCTGTTTCTCCAAACTTTATCGATGGTGCCTATACCGGCTATCTCTCCTGTCTCCTTTACTTCTGCCACAAGAAGCACGCGACCTTGAGTTATCCAAGTAATAATCCTTCTATCAGACATTTTCATCATCTTATCCATAACATCATCGGGATGCTTCCCGCCTTTGCTCTTTCGCAAGGTATTGTTGGAATCACGAAAAACCTTGACAACCTCCAACGCATCTTTAGGGTGATAATCACGTATAGTTATTTCAATGCTCATCAGCCTGATTCCTAAAGAAGTTGCCGCGAGAACAATCCTACAAATAACACTAGTCGATAACACACAACCAAGCGCATGTGATAAATGAGAGAATTTCCCAAAACAGACTCTTTAACGGATTGGAGTGCTTTTGTCTGATAGAGAACCCTATTGGCTTTCTACGCAGAAACACCTACCGGGTACAACCTCTTACTTGTTATTCTAAGTCCAAGAAGCCTTCTCGTTTCCCTTTGGGTATAGGGTCTGCGACCCATAGATTTCGCTATGTCTAGAATTCTCTCAATCAAATCACGATTTGAAGCCAAACGAGTTCTCTCTTCGTCATACCAGATGTTGTCTTCCAGTCCTACCCTTACACCTCCACCCTCAACAACAGCCATCGCATTCATTTTAAGCTGAAAGTCGCCAACACCTCCAGCAGACCATATTGAACCATCTGGGAGCTCTTTTACCATGAGCCCCAGATTCAATATGTTTGCCTGGGCACACGCAATATTTCCTAAAATTAGATTAAAATAATAGGGTGCTTTTATAAGCCCTTTCCTTATTAAATATCGCGCATAATTTATCATTCCAAGATCAAAAACCTCTAACTCAGGCCTGATATTATTTTCCATCATTTTTCTTGCAAGAGCTTGAATCATCCGGGGACTATTAATGCTGGCCTGTTTGTTAAAATTCAATGAACTTAGTGTCAAACTGGCAAAATCGGGTTTTAAATCACCTGTAAAATCAAGGACCTCCGAACGCTTTACAAATTCTGGAAAATTCCTACCACTAGTTGAAACACAAATTACTATATCTTTATTTTCTTTTCGTATACCATTGATAATTTCCTCATAAATATCCTTCTTGTACGTTGGCAAGCCCGTCTCTCTATCTCTGGCATGAAGATGTACCATATTGACACCTAGTTCGGATGCTTCAAGTACATCTTCAACAATTTCTTCCGGTGTTATCGGTACTTCTGGTGTCATCACTTTTGTTGGAATTAGCCCTGTCGGAGTATAATTTATAATCAGTCCTTTCTTCATAAATTACTAACCTCCTTTAGAGGGTACCCTGTTTCCACAGGATAATATAAAACTGTTGGAAATGCTGAGGGTAAACCTTGTTTTATAGTCCTACCGTCTTAGCGCTTACACCACTGAAAGGAGTTATTTCACCGGCTTGCAGGAAGCCCAATCTCCGGCCCCGCCTCAACCCGAGTAGGGACTTCTCCAAGTACCTCTTCCTCAGTCATCTCTATGACGGTGGGTACCATCCATTCTTTCTTGGCTTCATCCTTTCTGTAATTTCCCATTTTGCTTCTCCTT
>JBHIAL010000233.1:0-2837 GCA_046758525.1 bacterium | reverse complement strand
TTCTCCAGGCTCTCAGAAAAAAATTTCCCAAGGCAGGCTTTATGAAGCCGGTGGGCCAACGTTACATCCTAAGAGAGGGATATGAGATAGATGAAGATGTCGCTCTGATGAGGGATGTTTGTGGAATGAAAGACAACCTGGGAGACATGAATCCCATCACGGTAAAAAAGGGATTTACTGAAGAGTATATTGAAAGAGGGAACAGGGAAAAACTAGTTCAACAGATCCTGGGCGCTTTTAAAAGAATAAGCAGAGGAAAGGAGCTAATGCTTATTGAGGGGACCGGACATGCTGGAGTGGGAGCGGTGATTGACCTTTCCAATGCCTCGGTGGCAAAACTATTGAAATCAAAAGTTATTCTGGTATCCATTGGAGGGATTGGCCGACCCATTGATGAAATTGTCATAAATAAGGCTCTTTTCGATCAAGAAGGAGTTGAAGTGCTGGGCGTGATTATCAATAAGGTTCTCTCGGGTAAATACGATAAGATAAAAGCCCTAACTCAAAAAGGTCTGGAGAAAAAAGGAATTAAGTTGTTTGGGGTGATACCCTTCCAGGAATCCTTGACCTACCCCACCATGGAACAAATCCAGGAAGCCAGCCAAAGTGGCGTTCTTTGCGGAGAGGAATATCTGGACAAGAAGGTAGTCAATATCCTGGTTGCGGCCATGGAACCTTATCACGCTCTGGGATACATTAAACCACACAGTCTGGTCATTGTACCGGGAGATAGAGATGACATCATCCTTGCCATTATTGCAGGAAGTAAATCGGAAACAGAGGATAGTTTTGAAATTGCCGGAATGGTTCTTACCGGGGGACTCACTCCCCATAAAAAGATTCTGAAATTGATGAAAAGTTGCAATTTTTCTATACTGACCTCGGAAAATGATACCTATACTACCACCAAGAAAGTCCACGAGCGAAGAATCAAAATTCGCTCCACTGATGAGGATAAAGTAAAAGAAACCGAAAAGTTGGTGAATCAGTATGTAGATATTGAGGGACTGGTGCAGCGAATGTAACCCGGATTAGGAAATCTTCCTCAATAGCCACCAAGCATCCAAATCTATGAAGAAAAGAGGCTTACCTTTCTGGCTACCTCATACCAAAAAGGCTCTCATCTGGTATATCCTTTTTGCAGTTATATTCATATTGTACCATGATTTCTGGTCATGGGGCAGCCACCAACCATTGATAATGGGTTGGCTTCCGGGTTGGTTTCTTTACGATGTCTTGCTCATAATAGCCTACGTTGCTATTGCTGCCGCCTTTGCCAGGTTCTATTGGCCAAAACCTCCGGGAAAAAACTGACCCTTGATTCTTGTAATAGAATAAAATCGCACAGGGAAAATAAAGTGTCCGAGGTTACTACCTCACTTGCCATTCTTACAACCTTCCTGGCCTTAATAGCCTTTCTGGGACTTTATGGCTACCGAATTGGCAGAAAAAATGTAGAGGATTATTTCGCCGCAGGTAGAGCTGTGGGCAGCTTCGTTACTCTCTTTACTTATTTTGCTACCCTTTGTAGTGCTTTCACTTTCCTGGGATCTGCTGGATGGGGATATAGCCGAGGGCTGGGATGGTATGGACCAATCGGGGTGGCTACGGCTCTCATCTCTATAAACTTCTACGTGTTTGGATACCGGGTATGGCTTCTGGGTAAAAAATTCGGATATGTTTCACCTCCGGAGTTAATAAAAGATAGGTTCGGTAAAGAGCTGCAAATAATTTATGTTGTGGTAATGGTGATTTTTGTCCTGCCCTATCTGGCCGTTCAAGCCATGGGAGCTGGATATGTCCTGGAGGAGTTATCCCAGGGAGTGATCCCTTACATTGCCGGAGCAGGCCTCATCACTATTTTCATGGTCGTCTTGATTTTGGGAGGCATGAGAAGTGTAGCCTGGACCGATACCTTCATGGGAATAATGATGCTGGGGTGTCTGGCTATAGCCTTTGGCCTGGTGGTTAAAAACGTGGGGGGGTTACCTTCGGTGGTGAGGAGGCTGGCAGCCGAAAGCCCAGAGCATCTCTCAAGGCCGGGGGTAGGAGAGTTTTTTTCCCCTGGGGTGTGGTTTGGTTTTCTTTTGCTATGGGTGGTGGCTGATCCCTTAATGCCTCATCTCTGGATGCGGATGTATATTCCCAAAAATGTTGACGTAATCAAGCGGATGATGGTTCTCTTCCCCTTGGTGTCTCTGGTGGTTTTCTTTTTCCCTATCTGGATTGGAGTCATGGGGTATACTGTGATCCCGGGCCTGAAGGGATCAGCGGTAGATAGAATTCTTCCTCTCTTAATGGTTAAGTTTGCTCCAGCCTGGCTGGTAGCCATTATCCTCTCCGGATCGCTTGCCGCATTGATCTCCACGGCAGACTCTCAGGTGCTTGCCCTAAGCTCGATCCTCACCCGAGACCTTTACCTACCCTTCATCAATAAAAAGGCCAGTAGCCAGCACCAGGTAACAATGGGAAGGATAATAATGATAATCTTATGTGTATTCGGATTTATTATTGCTTTAAAGCCGGTCTCCACTTTGGTCGCTATCACCGCCTCTGCATTCACCGGGATAGGAGTGCTCTATCCAGCAACTATTGCTGCCCTTTACTGGAAAAGAGCCACCAAATGGGGGGCAGTTAGCTCCATCCTCACCGGCGAGGTAGTGGTCGTTTTGCTCATCTATGGGGTTCTCCCCAAGGGTTTTTCCTTAGGATCTTTACCCATCGTCCCCGGTTTAATTGTGGCAACGATTACTCTCGTAGTAGTTAGTTATTTAACTTCTCCACCACCGGAAAAACGCATAGCCAGATTCTTTGATCTCTTTGACTCCGTTTTCAAG
>JBHIAL010000232.1:0-2847 GCA_046758525.1 bacterium | reverse complement strand
TTCCTTACCTGAGTGGACAGATTAAACTTCTCCTCCACAACCTCTCTCCCCCTTGATCCTAGCTTTTCCCAGAGTTCTGGATGAGCTATAAGGTAGTTGAGTCGATCTACCAGTCCATCAACATCTTTTTCAGAGACTAAAAAACCTGTCTTTTTGTCTATTACCAGCTCAGGGATCCCGGCATGATAGGTTGACACTACTGGTAGTCCCGTGGCCATAGCCTCCTTTATGGTATTGGGAATTCCTTCTCTGTCTCCATTTCGGGCCGCAAGGTTAGGGGAAAGAAAGACATCTGAGACCTCCATTTCCCTTTGTACTTCCTCATGGGGCAGCATCCCTAAGAATTGGACGCTATGGGAAAGATTAAGGGAATCTACCAGATTCTCCATCTTTTTTCTTAATTTTCCATCACCGATAAGGGTTAAAGCTATATTTTTATGAATCTTGCCTAGCTTTGCAAATGCTCTTATTCCATATTCAAAGCCCTTCTTTTCCACAAATCTTCCACACATCAAAATCTTTACTCTTTCCCCATCCGCCTCTTTTTTTCTGAACCTAAACTTATTAAGATCGACGCCCCCGTAATGGACAATTATTTTCTCAAGGCTACAGCCTAAATCTACCACATCGGCCTTCATCCTATTTGACCTCACCAGAAAAACACTTCCCTCTCTAAAAAGCTTCTTTAGTCTCAATCGATAGATAAAATCCCTGGCAAAAAGAGAAACGTCTATACCATGGAAGGTGGTCAAAAGGGGAAGGTCAAGCTTTCTACACTGGGGCAAGATCATCATTCCTCCCCATCCAAAATGAGCATGAACCAGTTCTACCCTTCTGTCCAACATCTCTTTAATGAATAAATTATGACTTCGTAATCGGCTGCCTAATCTCCATTTAAGAAGGGTTGGCGCTGAAAAAATGTTAGTGTGGGGAAAAAGATTTAAATTTACCAGTTTTTGGGTAAGAATGATAACATTAAACGCGGTTAATTTTTTTATCTCCTCATATATAAATGTCTCTGAAGCTGGCAGATAGGTTTTGATGAAAAAGGCTATAGTTGGCTTCAACCATACCCCTTTCCTGCAACAAGATCTTGGGAGCACTGGCTTTTAGGCTGGACGAAATTGAGTTTTGTATAGCCTGGTGTAGAAACCCCCTTGGGCCAATAGCTCTTCATGGGACCCAATCTCCTCAATTCTCCTTTCACTTAAGACCACGACCTTGTTTGCGTTCTGTATAGTAGACAGCCGATGGGCAATGATGAGAGTGCTTCTGTCTTTCATCAAACGGCTCAAGGCTTGCTGGATCAACAATTCTGTCTCTGCATCTACGGCGGACGTAGCTTCATCAAGAATAAGTATACGAGGGTTCCGCAAGATGGCTCTAGCTATGGCGATACGTTGTCTTTCCCCTCCGGAGAGCTTCACTCCTCTTTCGCCGACTTCGGTATCGTATTCCCGGCTTAAGGATTCAATAAAGCGTTCAACATTAGCCTTTCTTGCAGCTTCGGCAATTTCCTCCTCGGTAGCCTCTGGCCGACCATAAGCGATATTATCACCAATAGTGCCGTTAAAAAGAATGGTTTCCTGAGGAACTATGCTTATCTGCTGCCTCAAACTAGCCAATTTTACCTTTTTAATATCATACCCATCTATGGTAACAACTCCCGAGATTGCGTCATAAAAACGAGGAATAAGACTCACCAAGGTAGTCTTACCCACCCCGGAAGGCCCGACCAAGGCAACTCTCTCACCGGG
Source organism: bacterium (assembly GCA_046758525.1). GTDB lineage: Bacteria > Aerophobota > Aerophobia > Aerophobales > AE-B3A > AE-B3B. The sequence continues at coordinate 1,090 of JBHIAL010000232.1, read as the reverse complement.
TTTTATTTCCAAATTAATGTTCTCCAAAATCAGCTCTTTGCTATCATAGCCGAAGGAGACATCTTTAAAACATATGTAGCCTTCTACAGGAGGTAATCTTACAGCCCCGGGAAGCTCCTTTATTTCAGGTTCGGTATCGAGAATCTCAAAGATCCTCTCAGCCGAGGCCAGAGCCCGCTGGTAAAGACTATAAGTTTTACCCAGCTGATTTAATGGCTTAATGGCTAGGCTTACATAGCCGAGAAAGGCGATGAGCTTGCCTGTGGTTAAAACACCTCTTATGACCTCCCATGCTCCGTACCACAAAATGGCACTCAAGGCAATAGTAGTGAGGATCTCCAGGAGTGGACCGAGTAAAGCCACTACCTGGGTTCTTCTCATGGCTAATCGGAAGTTGCGGATATTCTCCTGCTGGAATCTTTGGGCCTCTTTTTTTTCCGTGGCAAAAGATTTCACTACTTCAATCCCTGCTATTGTCTCCTGGAGAAGAGAAGAGATATCGGCGATCTTAACTTGAACCGAAGTACTGAACTTCTTTATGTGACCACCGAGCCTCCTCACCGTCAAAAATAAAAGAGGGATCACACCCAAAACAGAAAGGGAGAGTCTCCAGTGTATATAAAAGATGAACCCTAAAACTCCAGCTATAATGAGAAGATTTAAAATCATCTTGGCTATGGACTCAACAACCGCCTCCTGAAGCACATTAACATCTGTTACCACCCGAGACATAATCTCCCCGGTACGCTTTCTTTTATAGAAACTCAAAGACAGTCGTTGAAGGTGTTGGTATATCTGGTTTCGTAGATCAGTGATTACCCGGTAACCAACAAAGGACATAAGATAAGTCTGTCCATAAGAAAAAAGTCCCTTTATAGCTATGAGAACTACCAGAGCGATAGCGATTAAATTCAGCAAGGAAAGGTTCTTGGCTAAAATCACTCTGTCAATTAGTTCTCTTCCTAATATCCAGGGAACTGCCAGAGTGGTTAAACTCACCAGTACCATGCAAACTAAAGCCAGAGCTAATTTTCCTCGGTATGGACGCAGATAGCTTAACAAACGGCCTTGGACATTCATAAATTGAACC
>JBHIAL010000231.1:0-2848 GCA_046758525.1 bacterium | reverse complement strand
ACAGACTGGTATTAAGATACATCTGTCTGTTGATATAGTAGAACACAGCAACTTCCCAAAAATGGAGAAGTTGCTGTGTTCGTTTTTCAGTCAACTACCAAACAATTTACTAAATTACCTGATTCCCGCATCAGCTAATGTGGCGAGAACTTCAACATTGGCAGCATTTACCACACCGGCTCCGGTATCAATGTGAAGACCCGAAAACTTAAATTTCCTAGCTAAGCAGATTTGAAGAACGGATAGATATCCGTGGAGGAATTGCTGCTGATCCCATACAGCTAGAATATACCCCTCCCTAATACCCTCTGCTGCCGCTGGAGTAGGATCAAATCCTGCACCCGCTATTTCTCCTGGCTTTACACCGGCTGCTTTGAAGTACGTTGGTAGCGTGGCGGTGAGTCCTCCGTGATCAGTTATGATTAAATCAACGTCAGGATGGGCTGCTATGTATGCTGCTATAACTGGGGTACCCAGAGTTGGATCTGCATTTACTGCGTCTGAGATTTCTATATAATCAACTGTCACTCCTGCTTTTTCTAGAGCGTCTATACAAGCTACTGTTCTCTCTCCTCGCCCTGGTACTCCCAATTTCAAAACCCCATAAACTAGAGCTCTATCTCCTTCTCCTAAACCAAGTTCCCTGACAACGTATTCACCTAACTTGAGACCTACTGAATACACTTCCGCTCCAACCCAACCGTGGCCCTCTGCACCATATTTCTTTTCGTAAGTGGGAAAATTTGTGTTTATGCTCGTTACTGTAATTCCCTTGCTAACAGCCTCGTCGATTATGGGTCCCCCTGCGTCTTCTCCTGCATATCCATAGACGACAATACCGTCAGGATTGGCGGCGACAGCTTCTTTGAAATCTATAATCATATCTTCAACGCTCCAATCCGACCATACAACCTCTAGTTTGGCTCCCAAATCATGTGCTGCTTGCCGTGCTCCATTGACAACAACAGTAGCAAAAGGACCTCCCGGTGGTCCTCCGGCAAGGAAGCGTATAGTCATTCCCTCGCCCATTTTTACAGGTTTAAAACCATAACTTGTGGTAGCAAAGGCGAGACCGAGACAAAGTGCCATAAGCACAACAACCACCATAATTCTCTTTATCATTTTATTCTCCTTCTATCTGAATTTTTGAAAGCTTCAGTAAAGAATTTAATATCCAATTTGTCCTCGGCTTTCTTTTTTCTGCGCTAGACCGTCCTGCCCACCTCCTCACCTCCTTCCCTGCCTTATTTCTAGCTCCAAAACTTCTTTCTCATACTGTCCTTAAACTTATCTTAGCATAAGAAAAAACTTAATCAAGGCTCTCGTACTAAGGTGCACGCAAGTTTTCTGCCAAATATGAGAAAATATAGCGTTTAACTCTGCAGCCGCCGAAATAATAATAAGTTGCAGTCCCATTTCCCTTGAAGATAAGATGATGATAGTTTTCCAAGGTGTGTTTTGGTGAATGTTGAATAGCAGCACATATGTTACACTTTCTTAGTCACAAAAAAGTAGTAGCGCATATGTGTGCTATTTATTACACTTTAATGGGGTAAGCCCCATATTTGTGAACTGTTTCATACATTTTAAGAGCATTTCTGGCGGGGACAAGATCATGAACCTCACTGGATGAACCAATACAAATACCCCCCTGAGGCCCAATTTTTCTAATGAGTTCTAGGGTTTCTTCTTCTGCATCCTTTTCCGTTCCATAAGGTAAAGTTATCTCACAACAGACATTTCCAAAAAGAAGTGTATGGGGATATTTCTCTCTGATCTCAAAAATATCATTACAACCATTTCTCTCAACAGGATTGATTCCATCAGCTTTCAATTCGTTAATGACTATAGGAAGTAGATCAGTTAGTTCTCCGTCAGAATGGAAGAGAAATTTAAAACCCTTATCTTTAATCGGTTTTACAATTCTTTTCCACAAAGGCAAAAGTTTCTTTCTTAGAAAAGAGGGACTAAATATTAATCCAGATTTTCCTGCTACATCCTCTCCCATAAACATAAGAGGAGCAGAGGGGTTTTCAGCAAATATCTCAGCAATTATCTCGGAAAAACGACAAGTACACTCCATGAGATGATCAACTAACTCTGGAGCTTCATAAATAGCCCTACAGAAAAGCTCCATATCAGTATACGTGTAAGCGTCGGTACAGGGACCTTCTATGGCTCCGATAAACACCACGTCGTATTCATCATAAGTTTCTTTTATTTTCTTTATTGTTGATTTATACCATTTCTCTATTTCATTTTTCTGGGGCATATTGGGCATATTTTTTTCTAATTCTTTAAGATCAGCGAAAGGTCTTTTGGAAATCCAAGCAGTGCCCCCTTTTTGAGATACCTCCCATTTGTCAGGATTAACACCAAAAAAGCGTATCCAGTTCTCTATTTTTGAACCCATCCAGTGATTAACCGGATCGTAGATATACCTCATAACGTCTAAACCAATATTTTTGGCCATCCGAGCATTTCGTTCGATGAGATCTCCTTTCCCCCCATAAGTTTCCAACAACTCTGTGTTGTCAACAAAATCATAGGTAAGAATCCTATCGGGTAACTCAAACTTGATAGTCTTTACAAACCGCTCATAATTAGTCATTTTCACCCCTTGGCCAATATTATTTTCTTCCTAGAAAAGTTTTTAATGTCCTATAAGTGCATAGGATACTGGCCATACTCTTTTGTTGCTTCATAAAAAGCCAATATATTCTCAATGCTGGTATCCGCTTGGATATTATGGGCTGAAGCTAAAATAAAACCTCCTCCACGGCCAAGTTCAGTTTAACTTATCTCTCCCGTCCTTGCCACGAGGTACAATTTATTAACAAGCTCTTCC
>JBHIAL010000230.1:0-2850 GCA_046758525.1 bacterium | reverse complement strand
TATTAAAATTAAATTTAAATGATTTTCCTTCATCTAACTTTTTCAGTACTACGATTTCATCTCCAGTCTTCATTTCTGAAATTGTTTTCCAGACAAAATGATTTTGCTTACCCCTACCATTTCTTTTTAAAACCAGAAAAGGATGATTCGCCGTTGCCTTTATGGAATGGTGCAAAGTGGTAAGTTCGTAAACATCCTTTATTCCATTGTCAAATACCCCACTACATTTTTTCAAAACTAACTGATGGGTTTTTTTATCAAAGGCATATATCTCATCTCCTTCTTTTACTTCTGTTATTCTCTTAAGCCCATCCTTAGTCATTATTAAAGAAGAGGTACTTAAGCAATTCATATAGGCTTGATTGTCGTAGCAGATATAAAGGAGATTGTGCCCTCTTTCCAGAACCCCGGACAAGGCCTGAATCCCTATGTCATAGGTACCCCCATCACCACCAAAGGCAATGAACTTAATGTTGCGGTCGATCTTACCACGTCTTTTTAGACAGCGATAGGCAGCTTCTACTCCAGACAAAGTAGAAGCCGAATTCTCAAAAGCACAATGGATCCAGGGAATTCTCCAGGCACTAAAAGGGTAAATGGTGGTGGCTACCTCAAGACACCCCGTAGCACAAGCCATCACCACTGGATCTTCGGCGGCCATAAGAACCTGCCTTACAATTATGGAGGCACCACAGCCAGCACAAAGCCGATGACCTCCAGTAAGCAGCTGTTTTTTCTTGGATAAAACCTTAAGGGATGGCATCTTCTCCTCCTTATTTTACTCCCTAAGCCCTAGATAACCGACCAACTCGTCTATCTTTTTAGTGTGGGCAATTCTTTCCAGATTTTCATAAACCCGTTTGATTTCATTTACCCCAATGTCTCGCCCCCCCAATCCATAAATATAGTTTACCACGGCTGGTGGTTTAATCTCGTCGAAAAGGGCGGATCTAATCTCCAGAAAGATCGGTCCTCCCTGAGCTCCGAAGGAAACACTCCGATCTAGAACAGCCACTGCCTTCACACCTCTTAAGACCTCTGCAATTTGCTTGGCTGGAAAGGGACGAAAAATCCTAATCTTGAGAAGACCCACTTTCTCACCCTTTTCTCTTAATTCATCTACCACACTCTTAACCGTTCCGGCAGTGGAACCGGCAGCTACAATAACCAGCTCCGCTCCCTCTATCTGATAATCCTCCACTAAATCATAATACCGACCACTCAAATCTCCGAATTCCCTCCCAATTTTTTGAATAACCTCGGGCGTCCTTTCCATCGCCTCCATCTGTTGTCTTTTATGCTCAAAATAATAGTCATATAAGTCAAGTGGGCCATAGGTTACCGGATTGTCCACCTCAAGAAGCGAATAGGCATTCTTATATTCACCAATAAACTGGCTCACCTCGTCATCTTCCAATATTTCTACTCGCTCCAAGGCATGAGAAATGATAAATCCATCAAAAGTGACCATTACCGGAAGTCTAACCTCTTCCCCTTCGGCTATGCGTACAGCCTGAATGAGATTATCATAGGCCTCCTGGCAGTTTTCACTGTATATCTGAATCCACCCGGCATCTCGCGCCCCCATAGAGTCAGAATGATCGCAGTGGATGTTAATGGGACCACTCAAGGCTCTATTTACCACAGCCATTATTATAGGCAGTCTATAAGAGGCCGCAATGTAACAGATCTCCCACATTAAGGCCAGGCCATTAGCCGAAGTGGCAGTCATAGCTCGAGCCCCTGCTGCTGCAGCTCCTACACAGGCACTCATAGCTGAATGTTCGCTTTCTACCCTCACCATCTCGGTAGCAACTGTCCCCTCAGCCACAAACTCAGAAAATCTCTGAACTGTCTCCGTCTGAGGAGTAATGGGATAGGCAGCCACTACATCAGGATTGATCTGTCGCATTGCTTCAGCCGTAGCCTCATCACCGGTTAAACCAACTATCCTTCCCACTCTATTTTCCTCCTTCCGTCTTTATCACAAATTTAGCCTCTTCTACCATGTGGATAGCTTTTGTCGGGCACTGAGTGGAGCAAATTCCACAGCCCTTGCAGTGATCATAATCAAATTGTTTGAATTTTTCTTCTTTGATGATAATAGAAGAATCTGGGCAATAAACCCAGCATAAAAGACAGTGGGTACATTTCTTTTCATCCCATACTGGCCGATGGGTTCGCCAATCACCAGTCCTATATTTTTCTGCATTACCTTCCTCTAAAATCAACCCTCCCCAGGGAATATCCCTCCAGCCTTTCTCTTTCATTCTCCCTTTACCTCCTCATAAGCCCTCTTTACAACTTCTATGTTTCCCTCTATTACTCTGGAACTAAACTTTTTCTCAAACTTATGCTTAATAGCAGAAGCGACTGTATCTAGATTTAATAGATGGGTGACTTTGATTAAAGCCCCCAACATGGGGGTATTGGGTAAATTCTTCCCCAGGACCTCTAAAGATATGGAAGTAGCATCTACGGTAAAAACCTTACCTTTATCCAATCCCAACTTTTTTCTCATGGCCTGAGGAGTCTCGGAAGTATTTACCAGAATTACACCATTTTCCGAAAGACCCAGAGTTACATCAACAGTGTCCAACAATGTGGAATCCAAGACCACTACGGCATCAGGAGTCCTGACGTGAGAATGTAGGCTAATAGAAGCCTCGCTAATCCGGGTAAAGGACTGCATGGGAGCTCCCATACGTTCGGGGCCGTATTCAGGGAACCCCTGAACATACTTTCCGGCCTCCAGAGCAGATTCAGCTAAAAGCAAGGCGGCCGTTTTTGCACCCTGCCCCCCCCTTCCATGCCAGCGAATCTCAGTAATTTTGCTCATCACTGCCTCCT
>JBHIAL010000229.1:0-2853 GCA_046758525.1 bacterium | reverse complement strand
AGGTCAAGATAGAGGAGCTTTATGCCTGTGGTGGTCTACCAGAGCGCAACAAACTCCTTATGCAGATTTATGCCGATGTAACCGGTCGAACCATAAAAGTAGCAGCCTCCTCTCAGACTCCCGCTTTTGGCTCGGCTATGTTTGGGGCAGTGGCAGCAAGGCCGGAAAATGGGGGCTATGACAGTATCATGGAAGCAGCCAAGAATATGGCGCATCTTAGGCGAGAGTGCTTCGTCCCCGACGAAGAGAATCATCGGTCATATGAGAAAATCTACCGTGAATATGAAAGATTGCACGATTATTTTGGCCGAGGGGAAAACAATATTATGAAGTGGCTAAGAAGAATTAAGAAGCAAATAAAGGAGTAAAGAATGTTGGAAAAGCTGCGTCAGGAAGTCTGGCAAATGAATCTAGAGCTTCCCAAAAATCGCCTGGTTACCATGACCAGTGGCAATGTAAGCGGAAGGGATCGAGCCACAAATTACGTGGTGATAAAAGCCAGTGGGGTAAAGTATGAGGATCTGAAGTCATCCGACATGGTGGTAGTGGATCTTGAGGGAAAAGTAATTGAAGGGGAGTTAAAACCTTCATTTGACACCCTCACTCATCTTTACGTATACCAACACCGACAGGATGTCAACGGTATCGTCCATACCCACTCCAACTACGCCACCAGTTTTGCTGCTCTGGGTGAGCCCATCCCGGTTTGTCTTACCGCTATCGCTGATCAATTTGGAGGGCCGATTCCGGTAGGAGCTTATGCCCCAATCGGGGAAGAGGAGATAGGAAAGGAAATTGTAAGGTCCATAGGAGAATCACCGGCTATTTTGATGAAAAATCACGGGGTCTTTACTATTGGCCCCTCTCCCAGGACAGCTCTGAAGACGGCGGTAATGTTGGAAGATGTGGCTAAGACAGTGTTTCTGGCTATGCTTCGGGGAACTCCCCATGAGATACCGGAGGAGGAAGTAAAGAGGGATCACAAAAAATACATGGAGCAGTATGGACAGCCATAGTTAAGGAAGAGGTTGATGGGAAAGACAATTGCCGAAAAAATCTTCTCCACCCATGCTGGAGAAGATGTGCGGATAGGAAATATTGTTGTCTCTGATCTGGATTTTGCCTTTGCTCAGGATGGAACCGCTCCTCTGGCTATTAGGGCCTTTGAAAGGATGGATCAAAAAAGGGTTTTTGATACCAAAAAAATAGCCTTCTTCATCGATCACAATGCTCCTTCTCCCAACAGAGATGTCTCTTCCCTTCATAGGCTTATGAGAGATTTTGCCAGAAAGCATCGAATAAGACTTTATGATGTTGGAGAAGGTATCTGTCATCAATTGGTGGTTGAGGAAGGCTGGGTGGGTGCAGGAGATCTGGTTGTAGGAGCCGATTCCCATAGCTGCACCTACGGAGCTTTGAACGTTTTCTCTACCGGAGTTGGATCTACTGACCTGGCAGCGGCTATGGCCTCAGGCAAGCTCTGGTTTAGAGTCCCAAACACTATAAAGATTTCTTTTAAGGGGAAGCTCTCACCTGGTGTGTACGCCAAGGATCTGGCTCTTTATCTAACAGGAAAACTTGGTGCTCGAGGGGCACTTTATAAATCTGTTGAGTTAGGGGGAGAGGTTATCAAGGATCTGAGTATAGAGGCAAGATTCACTCTTTCTAATATGATTACGGAAGTAGGAGCCAAAGCCGGGATTATGCAAGGGGATGAGAAAACTAAAAAATGGCTGGCTGAGAGGTCAATGAGAAAAATTAGATTTGTTGAACCAGATGAGGATGCTCGGTATGATAAGGTGCTAGAATTTGATGTTTCCCGGTTAGTTCCCCAGGTAGCCAGACCACATTCAGTCGATAACGTTGTTCCCGTAAGCGAGGTTGAGGGAACGTCTATTGGAGAAGCTTTTCTTGGAACCTGTACCAACGGACGATTAGAGGATTTAAGGATTGCCGGGAGAATCTTAAAGGATAAAAAGGTCCATGCGGAAGTTCGCTTTATGATAGCTCCTGCTTCCAGAAGAGTCTATTTAGATACCATGAAAGAGGGGATCTTGGAGGTCTTTATAGAGGCGGGGGCAGTTTTACTTCCTCCCGGCTGTGGCTGCTGCGTAGGTACTCATCAGGGGGTTCCCTCCCGGGGGGAAAGTGTTATCTCCAGTGCTAATAGGAATTTTAAGGGAAGAATGGGCAATCCTGAGGCCTTTATCTATTTAGCCTCTCCAGCCACAGTGGCTGCCTCGGCTATCAGGGGAAAGATTACTGACCCCAGGAGATATCTTTAGAATGAAGCAAAAAAAGAAGGTATTGCGGGGTTACGCCCACAAGTTTGGTGATAATATAAATACCGATTACATTATCTCTGGACGGTATAAATTTAAGACCCTGAATTCTCGGGAGCTAGCCAGGCATCTTTTAGAAGATATTGATCCGGATTTTAATAAGAGAAAAGCAGCCGGAGACTTTATTGTAGCTGGGGAAAATTTTGGCTGTGGGAGTTCCCGGGAACAGGCACCGCTGGCCATCAAATACGCCGGGATCGGGGCTGTCCTGGCAAAATCATTTGCCCGCATTTTTTATCGTAACGCCATAAATATTGGACTTCCCATTGTTCAAACCAATACAGAAAAGATTGAATCAGGGGATGAGCTGGAGGTAGACCTGGCCTTGGGAGAAGTTCTCGTGATTAAGGATAACCTTTCCTTGAAAGCGGAGCCTTTCCCTTCTTTCATTCTCGACATTATAGAAGCAGGGGGTCTGATAGAATATTTCAAAAAATACGGGGGTTGGAAGATAATGTAGCCGCAACCTTTAGGTTGCGCTGTTTAGCGCAGGCTGAAGCCTGCGGCTACC
>JBHIAL010000228.1:0-2874 GCA_046758525.1 bacterium | reverse complement strand
GGTAAAAAACCAGTGATGAAGACATTTCAGGAAAGATTCGGGATAAGAGGAGCGGTAATATCAGCAGTCAACCTGATTAAGGGGCTTGGAGTTTATGCCGGTTTTGACGCGATAAGAGTAAAAGGAGCCACCGGGCTGTATAATACGAATTATGAGGGAAAGGCTGATGCGTGTCTAGAGGCTTTAAAAAAATACGATCTTGTTTTGGTTCATGTGGAGGCAAGTGACGAGGCTGGCCATGAGGGCGATGTCAATCTAAAAATTAAAACTATCGGGTATTTTGATGATAGATTAGCGGGCAGAATTTTGGATGGTATCGACGAGAAAGTACGTATTGCCTTGCTGCCGGATCATCCTACTCCAATTGCGGTAAGAACACACGTTGCTGACCCAGTCCCTTTTTTAATATACGATCCCGAAAAAACGGGTGATGAGGTTGAGCAGTTCAACGAATCATCCTGCCGTAGAGGAAGCTTGGGCTTACTAGAGAGAGATAGCTTTATTAAAAAGGTTTTGGGCAAAGAAAATCAGGTTATCACCTCAAATGAAAATTCTCGTCAGTAAGAGAGAATATGAGGTAATTGAGGAGCCTCAGTCACATATCCTCGTTCCTACCAGAAAACAGCTCCACGGCTGGTGGCCGGGAAAGAGAGAATGTACCTCAGAGCGAATGCTCATTAACCCCTATAATGGGTGTGGTATCGGCTGCTTTTACTGCTACGCCCGGGCCTTTCCGGGGTATTTCCGTAGTTTTCGAGACTACGGTGTAATTACGGTAGCTAAGGATTTTGATCAGGTAGTGGCCGAGCAACTGGATTCTATAGATATTGCTACCTGCGGCTATCTCAGCCCGGTTACCGATCCATTCCAATCCTTGAATGCCCAATACCACCTTTCAGAGAAGATAATCAAGGTCTTTGTTGAAAGAAACATTCCCATCGAGTTCATTACCAAGGCATCTATTCCCGGGGAGGTTATCGGCCTAAATCAGGAGTTTATGAGTTCTCGCAACTGCGAGGGGATTGATATCCCTCTCTATAAAAGAGAAGGGAGGAAGTTCTACCCCGCGGTTGATTGCGCCGGGGACTGCTTACATTGCACCGATCCCCGATGTGGCATCGAAGACCTTGCTATGGGACGTCGATCATCTAAGAAAGACTGGCGCCTTAAGGATTATCGGCGATGGTCAAAAAAAATCTGAGGGGAAAACATAGAGGTTTTCTGAGTATTCAAGGACAGTCTCGAGTTGTCTCTGACGTTTTCGGCTTATTTTCTTAAACTCATCAAGATAGACGGGGTTTACCGAGCCAGCAGCAGGAAATTTCTCCTTTAGAAAATCAACATAACGGCCATTTTTGGTGATGCGAAAATCGAGATGAGGACCAGTAGATAAACCTGTTGACCCCACATATCCGATCATCTGCCCCTGCCTTACCCTTTTTCCTCTTCTTATCCCTTTGGCGAAACGAGATAAATGGCCATAACTACTGACAATGCCACGCCGGTGTTTTATCTTAATGAGCCTTCCCAAGCCTCTTCTCCAGCCGACAAAGATTACCGTTCCATCAGCAACTGTTGAAACTGGGGTCCCTGAGGGAGCGGCGTAGTCGATACCCAGATGGGGACGGTAGGTCCTCAAGATAGGGTGGAACCTGTGGTAGGAAAATCGAGAACTTATTCGAGTATAGTTTAAGGGAGAACGAAGAAAGGATCGACGCAGTGAATTTCCCTCGGGTGTGTAATAATCAGAATTATTTTCTCCGTCCTTAAATAATATTGCTGTATGAGTTTTTCCAGCGTTAATATATTGAGCAGCCAGAATCTTTCCTTCCGCGAGAACCTTACCTTCGGGAGAGAAGTATCTCTCCCATATAAGCTCAAAGGTGTCACCTTTTCGAGGGTCACTGAAAAAATCTATCTCCCAGGCAAATATATCGGTAAAGCGACTGATTAACCCAGGATCAAGTCCTTCCTTCCGCATTGACTCATAGACGGAGGACTGAAGGTTTGCTTTTGCTCCTACGATGACTTTACGCCGTGGGATTTCCCTCTTATAGGCTGAGAAGCTCCCACTCTTTGATTCCACTACGAGGTAGTATTCAGACGAATTGGGAAAGTATTCAAAGATGATGCGACCGTCTGGACTTTTTTTTAGTTTGAGGAGATCACCAGGTTTAGACCTATTTGGGTTAAATAAGGGTTTCAATGCCTGGGTAACAGCATAACTATCTTGTGAAGAGAGACCAGCAGAAATAAGGGATTCATAGATGGTCTCACCACGATGAATAGTGGTAGAAGCAAGAGGTGTTAAGTCATCTTCAGGGATCTTAGGCGATTTCTGGGGAACTTTTTCAGATACTTTCTGCGAAAAAGGCAACAATAAGGAAGGCAGTCGGGAAGAAAAATAAAGAGCGACCAGGATTATTGTGGGGAAAATAACTATAAACAGAATAATTCTATTTTTCATTGAAAAATTAAGTTTTCCGCTGGTATTTCTTGTGGGTGAAAATAATTTCCTTCTGCTTTACCACTTATAGATAGAAGTAGTTCTTTCCATCCCGTCACTCTTTACTCTGACTCCTCAGTCAGCATATTCTATCATAAAGTTCAATTAAGTGCAAATTTGAGGAGATGTTGATAACAAATCCACCCTGTTTTAGAAGTGGTATAGAATGACTCTCCTGGCAGGACGATGTTAGAGCTTTTTTCAAAAATACCACAGATGAGACTCAAATCCCAATCTATAGTTTTCCAGATTGATCAAAGCTCAAACACCTTGTAGCGATCTAGAATTTGCAACTCTATAAGAAACTTTGTGCCTTCTCGTAACCCTTAACTAACCAATTTTCTCCCCTCAACCCTTTGCATTTTGTG
>JBHIAL010000227.1:0-2884 GCA_046758525.1 bacterium | reverse complement strand
ACCATTTTCAGAAACTGGGAATAGGAAAGCTCAGTCTCCTTAACCCCGGAGCCTAGACGAATAAAATTGAAAAGGGAGATGACCACCACAAATATAATAAAAAGAAGAAACAGGTTCCGGCTAAACTTATTCTTCTTTGTAGGCTTCTTTATAGGTTCCTTTTTCCTTTTTATAGGCTGCTTTTTGGGAGGTTGACCATCCATCTTAGCTTGTTCTCCTTATTTTAATCCCAGGCATAAGTTCCAACTTTTTGCACCATTTATATTTTAGCACAAAAATAAAAAGGAGCAAGCCCAGTTCCCCTTTAATATTTTATTTTCCCTATAATTGCCTCGGCCATCTCTTCTGTTCCAGCAGCAGTAGGATCGTAAGGAAGAGGTTTCAGGTCGTAGGTAACCTTATTTCCCTCTCGAATTACTTCGGCTACTGCTCTTTCCAGCCTATCAGCGGCTTTTTTCTCTCCCAGAAACTTAAGCATCATTACTCCGGAAAGAATCATCCCTGTAGGATTGACTTTATTCATCCCTTTATACTTAGGGGCACTTCCATGGGTAGGCTCAAATACAGCATATTCATCCCCTATATTTGCTCCCGGTGCTATTCCCAATCCACCCACCAAGCCAGCGCAGAGATCAGAGATAATATCACCATAAAGATTGGGCAATACCAGGACGTCATAATTCTGTGGTTTCTGAACAAGCTGCATGCACATATTGTCGACTAATCTCTCTTCGAACTCTACTTTTCCCTCATATTTGCCGGCAATCTCTCTGGCCACCTTGGAAAACAGTCCATCACTGAACTTCATTATGTTGGCCTTATGAACGGCGGTTACCTTTTTTCGATTATTTTTAAGGCAATAGCGAAAGGCGGCCTCAACTACCCTTCTTGAAGCAAAGATAGAAATAGGCTTGATGCTGATTCCCGAATCCTCACTTATTTTGACACCCTTTAGTGAGTGGATAAAGTCAATAAGCTTTTTTGTTTCGGGTTTACCTTCTTCAAATTCAATTCCGGCATATAAATCCTCTGTATTCTCTCGGATAACGACTAAATCAACATCTCGAAACATACTTCTTACTCCAGGGTAGTACTTGTAGGGCCGAAGACACACATATAGATTGAGACTCTTTCGTAAAGCAACGTTTACGCTGCGAAAACCTTCCCCCACCGGTGTGGTAATGGGACCCTTCCAGGCTACTTTATTTCGTTTTATGGATTGAATAACTTCAGAGGGAAGAGGACTACCGTACTTCTCCATAGCCGAAGTTCCGGCGCGTACTACTTCCCATTTTATTTTTACTCCGGTAGCCTCCAGACAATGTCGGGCAGCCTGAGTAACTTCCGGACCAATTCCATCGCCTGGGATCAAGGTAACTGTATGCATTCCTTAACCTACTTTTAACTTTTTCTTTCCGGCGTAGACGGCTTCCTCTCCCAATTCATCCTCAATCCTGAGAAGTTGGTTATACTTGGCTACTCTTTCACTGCGTGAGCAGGAGCCAGCTTTAATTTGACCCGTTCCCATGGCTACTGTCAGATCGGAGATGGTTGTGTCTTCTGTCTCTCCTGATCTATGGGAAATTATGGCGGCATAGCCATTCTTTTTGGCCATCTGAATAGCCTGGATGGTCTCGGTAAGAGTACCAATCTGATTTGGTTTAATAAGAATCGAATTGGCAACTCCCATCTCTATTCCTTTTTTGAACCTCTGGGTATTGGTAACAAAAATATCATCGCCTACTAATTGGATCTTTTTTCCCAATCTTTGGGTTAGCAGCTTCCAACCCTGCCAATCATCTTCTGCTAATCCGTCCTCTATGGAGTAAATGGGGAAATCTCTCACCAGACTCTCGTAAAATTCTATGATCTCCTCGGTGGTCTTTTCTATGATCGCTTCAGCTTTTAACCAGTATTTTCCTGCCTGATAAAAACTGGAGGCAGCCGGGTCCAGGGCCAGGGCCATATCCTCTCCTGGTTTATATCCTGTTCTATCGATAGCCTCCATAATTACCCCTAGAGCTTCTCTATTAGAAGATAGATCGGGAGCAAAACCACCTTCATCTCCCACTGCGGTACTATATCCTTTTTCCCTCAAAACTGACTTCAAGTGGTGGAAGACCTCTGAAGCCCAGCAAAGAGCCTCCCTGAAACTGGAGGCTCCTACCGGCATAATCATAAATTCCTGTAAGTCCACATTATTATCGGCATGTTTTCCTCCGTTGAGAACGTTCATCAGGGGAAGGGGAAGCAGCCTCGCTTCCCTGCCTCCCAGGTAGCGGTAGAGAGGATGACCTAAAGCCATTGCCGCTGCTCTGGCTGTGGCCAAGGAGACACCCAGAATAGCATTCGCCCCTAACTTCTCTTTATTGGCCGTCCCATCTAATTCAATCATCAATTGATCAATCTCGTCCTGATGCGTAGCATCCATCTCTTTAATCTTTGGACCAATAGTCTCGTTGACGTTCTTTATGGCCTTACTTACTCCTTTACCCATCCATCTTTTTCCTCCATCCCTTAGCTCCACCGCTTCATATTCTCCAGTAGAAGCTCCGGAAGGAACAGATGCTCTGCCAATAGATCCATCCTCCAGTCTTACCTCTACTTCCACGGTAGGGTTTCCCCGGGAATCCAGGATCTGCCGTGCCTCGACACCTTTAATATTTTTACCCATCACAGCTAGGCCTCCTCTATTCTTACCGGATCATGATCCTTGATGATTTTAAATCCCTCTGGATCTGTCTCTATCTTTCCACTGCGCCTGCTTTTATCCTAATTCTTTTACTCATAATCTTCCTCCGTCAATAGGGAAACTCGGGATATTCAATGAGATGATGATGGAAAGGATCCCTGGGCGAGCTTGACTTTGTAGGCCTTTAATTTT
>JBHIAL010000226.1:0-2901 GCA_046758525.1 bacterium | reverse complement strand
GTTTGAGAGTGGGACAGAAGGTTAACCCGCGAGGATTAAGACTGGGAATAGTTAAGAATTGGACGAGTCGGTGGTATGAAGAAAAAGATTATGCCTTGCGTCTTCAGGAGGACCTTAAGATCCGCAATTTTATTAAAGATAAATTCAAAAAAGCCAATATTTCAAAAATTATGATAGAAAGGGCTGTCAATAAAGTAAGGGTAAATATCTTTGCTGCTCGTCCTGGCATAATTATTGGTAGAAGAGGTGAGACCATCGAGAAGACCAAGGAGGATCTGGAACGGTTAGTAACGGATAGCAAGGTCTTCCTGAATGTCCAGGAGATAACTCAGCCTGATTTAGATGCCCAGTTGGTTGCCGAAAGGATAGCCTTTCAGCTAGAGAGAAGAATTGGAGCGAAAAGGCTCATGAGGCAAACCATCTCTCGCATAATGGAGCTTGGAGCAGAGGGTGTCAAGATTGCCTGTAAAGGAAGAATTGCTGGAGCAGAGATAGCTAGGAATGAGTGGATGAAAGAGGGAAGAGTCCCTTTACATACCTTACGGGCAGATATCGATTATGGGGTTGCCACCGCTCATACCACTTATGGGTGTATCGGAGTGAAAGTATGGATATGCAAGGGAGAGGTTTCTCCTACCTTGAGGAAGGAGGAATTCGAGAGTGAGGCTGCAACCGAAGAGAGTTAAATATAGAAAAAGCCAAAGGGGTAGTTTGAAAGGTAAGGCCTCGCAGGGACACACATTAAATTTTGGCGAATACGGTTTGGTGGCTCAGGAAGCTGGTTGGATAACTGCTCGTCAGATAGAAGCGAGTAGAGTTACTATAATCCGCGCCATAGGACATGAGGGACAGCTCTGGATCAGAATTTTTCCTGACAAAGTTGTTACAAAGAAGCCTTTGGAAACTCGAATGGGAAAGGGTAAAGGGGAACCCGATTTCTGGGTAGCACCGGTTAAACCGGGAAGAATTCTCTTTGAACTTGGAGGAGTGGAGGGTGGGAGAGCCGAGAAAGCCTTTCGTTTAGCTTCCCACAAACTTCCCCTTAAGACAAAGGTTATTTCTTCCCATGAGGATATACTGTGAAAATTGAGGAACTGAGGGATTTATCCCGGGAGGATCTTTATCAGCGCCTTAAAGAGCTTAAGGCCGAGTTATTTAGTTTAAGAATACAGGCAGCCCAGGGAAGGACAGCAAATCCGGCTCAAATCAGAAAAGTGAAAAAAACCATAGCCAGGATAAAAACATTGCTTTCTGTGAAATGACGAAGGTGAGGGGAACTTGAGAAAAAATCCTAAGGAAAGAGTAGGTGAGGTAGTAAGTGATAAAATGGATAAGACCGTGGTGGTTATGGTCAGCCGTGAATTTGCCCATCCCCTTTATGGAAAAAGGATAAAGAGGAGAAAAAAAATAAAAGCTCATGATAAAAAGAACTTATGTGGAAAAGGAGATGTGGTGAAAGTAGTAGAAACCAGACCTTTAAGCAAGGACAAACATTGGCGGGTGACTGAGGTCTTGGTAAGGAAAGAGATGGCAAAATGATTCAACCCCAAACGCAACTAACAGTTGCTGACAATACCGGTGCAAAAAAAATAATGTGCATAAGAGTAATGGGAGGTTCCGCTCGGCGCTATGCTCGGATAGGAGATGTAATAATAGCCTCGGTGAAGAAGACTCTCCCTAATACTGAAGTAAAAAAAGGTGAGGTAGTCAGAGCGGTGGTGGTTCGGACGAAAAAGGAACTGCGTCGCCCGGATGGCTCGTATGTAAGGTTTGACGATAATGCCGGGGTACTGATTGATACAGCAGGAAATCCGCGTGGGACAAGGATTTTCGGTCCTGTAACCCGGGAACTGCGGGAAAAGAATTTCATGAAGATAATTTCCCTAGCTTCAGAAGTTATATGAAAATAAAACCAAGACCTAAAGCCATGAGTTGAAAAGGGGAGATAGATGTCGAAGATAAAACTCGGCGACGAAGTCGTGGTCATCTCTGGCAAGGATAAAGAAAAGCGAGGTAAAGTAATTCAAAAAATCCCCAGGGAAAATAAACTGGTTGTTGAGAAAGTTAATATTACTAAAAGGCATATTAGACCTACCCGAAGAGGCCAGGAGAGTGGAATAATTGAGAGGGAAACCCCCATTTTTACCAGCAAGGTAATGCTCATATGTCCAAGGTGTGGGAAGACAACAAGGATAGGAGTTAAGGTTCTACGAAAATCACCAGGAGAGAAAGAAAAATTACGATTTTGTAAAAAGTGTGGAGAAGTAATAGATTAAGATGGCCAGATTAAAGAAATTTTACCAAGAAGATATTGTTCCCCTGATGATCAAAAAATTTGGTTATAAGAACCCCCTGGCAGTTCCCAAGGTGGAGAAGGTTTGTCTTAATATGGGAGTAAGTGATGCTAAGAAGGATTCCAAATCTCTTGATGCAGCTAAAAAGAGTCTTGCTTTGATCAGTGGACAGCAGCCCATTATTACCAAGGCTAAAAAGTCCATCGCGGGGTTTTCCTTAAGAGAAGGTATGTCTATAGGCTGTAAGGTCACCCTTAGGGGAGATAGAATGTACGAATTTCTGGATAGGTTATTTGGTCTAGCTATACCCCGAATCAGAGATTTTCAAGGTGTTTCTCCGAATCAATTCGATGGAAGGGGTAATTTTACTCTGGGTTTGCAAGAACAATTAGTTTTTCCTGAACTGGAGTATAAAGAAGTGGAGAAGATTCAGGGTTTGTCCGTAACCATAGTAACTACGGCCAAAAAAGATGAGGAAGCTAGGCAGCTTCTTGCTTATCTGGGAATGCCCTTTAAAAAGGGAGCTTCGCCGAGTTCTAGCAACTTGATAGAACCAAAAAAGTATTAGCATTCAGGAGGTTTATACTCGTATCGAGGGACTTTCCCC
>JBHIAL010000225.1:0-2925 GCA_046758525.1 bacterium | reverse complement strand
CTTTGTCATCGTGACAGGGCATTCCCTGTGGGGGTCTATTCTAGACACCAGCACCCTACAGGGTTTTTTATTTAAGAAGTGTAAAGAGTGTGAAAAAGATGAGATACATAGGTAACACCCTAAAAGTGAAGAATTATGCTTCATCTCAAGGGTGAAACTATGTATTATGATAGAGCTTTTAAGATTAAATGTTTTCGTTCAGGTATGGGGATTGTCCATGACCTGAACGGGCTCTATCATATGGCCTGGAAAATACTCAAGTACGATGATTTGTCTTCGGAAGCCAGAAAAAGAGTAAAATGGTTTGATTATTACAGGAAGTGTCAAAATGTCTCTCTGACCTGTAGACACTTTGATATCTCCCGCAAGACCTTCTATAAATGGTATAATCGTTACGACCCCCATAATCTCTATTCTCTGGAAGACCAATCTAGGGCCCCAATCAACAAAAGAAAGAGAGAGATTACCTCTGAACAAGAAACCAGGATTATCAAACTAAGAAAGGAACACATCAAATACGGGAAAATGAAGATTGCCAAGCTCTACCAAGAAGAATACGGAGAAGAGATCTCTTCCTGGAAAGTCCAAAGAGTGATTGAACTTTACAGACTCTATCATAATCCTCAAAAAACAGCGAAAACAACCAGAAAAAGGCTCTCTGCGGTGAAAAAGAAACGAATTACCGAGCTTAAAAGAAAAAGAAAGAAGAAAGGTTTTCTCTTGTGCCTGGATGCCATAGAGATCAGATGGCATGGCCTGGTCAGACACATCTTTACCGCGATAGACAATTTCACCAAGGTTGGCTTTGCCCGGATGTACAAAAGAGCCAATTCTTACAATGCTCAAGACTTTCTGAACAGACTGTACCACCTTGCAGACGGTAAGATAAATAATCTTCAGACCGACAACGGCTCCGAGTTTGAGAAGTACTTTCAGAGAGCCTGTCAAAGGCTAAACATAGAAAGATACTACAACCGGCCCCGTACCCCCAAGGACAACCCTGTAAACGAAAGATTCAACCGGACCTTGCAGGAGGAATTTATCTCCTTAGGCAACTTCACACCCAACACGGTTGAGTTTAACCGAAACCTGACTGAGTGGCTTATAGAGTATAACTTCCGGAGGCCCCACGAAGCCTTAAACTACGAGACACCGATTAAAACAGCAGAAGTGTTACCGATGTACTCATCTTATACATTTCCTGTCAAACCAATTTAGAAATGTCCTACTAGAGAGCAATGTAGAAATGTCCTCTTTGTATTAAAAATTAATTAAAAGAAATAGCTTTTTCAATCTTTCTTTTCGAAATCAGCATTGATTTTCTCCAGGGATGACTAGCCGGTGGTTTCCAAGAAGATCTTGTTCTCGTTAAGCCCATGACTTTCATCTTTACCTTTTCTGGACGTTTAGGCAATACAGTATAGTCTAAGTATTTATTCCTTAAAGAAATCAATATCTCTCCCTTGATTCTTTCCTCTATTAAAATCTTGTCTTTTCTTAAAACCAAAGTAGGTTGGGTTTCTGCGAGCTGAAACCATTTCCCTTGGTATCTCACTGTGAAGTCATTACTGACTACTCTGGTATGCTGAACAGAGAATATTCTAGCCAGATTATCCCTTTCAAATTTAGTTAATGGCTTATGTAAATCTCCTCTCTTTTGCGGTAAGACCGCAAACCTTTGATTAAACCGGGGGAGGAACACCTTTCGGGCAAATCTGTTTGCTTCGGGAATAGTGGAGATATCAGCTAGTCTCAATTCTTTAATCAGCCTATCCTGCAAGGTGCCAAATAGTCTTTCTATTCTGCCTTTAGCCTGGGGAGAATAAGCGTGAATGACTTTAATGTTGAGGTCCTGTTCTATTGCTCTTTGGAATTGAGTAAAGGCCTTAGGATCATCAAAAACTGATTTCTGGTTCTGTTTGTAGGTAGAATGCCTATCAACATAGATGCTTAGAGGTTTTCCGTGTTTTTCAAGATAATCCTTCCAAAAGATAAAGGCTGGTTTTACTCCTTCCCAATGAACAAACTCTAGGCCGGTTATCTTACCTGTAGCATCATCCGCGGAACCTAGAAGGCAGCATTGAGGACCTCTTCCTTCAAACCAGTTATGGTAAGAGCCATCAAATTGAATCATTTCACCATATTGTTCTTTCCTTGGTCTCCATCTTCGGTATTCCTTGTTTTTCTTCCTGGGCTTTGGTTTCCATAGGCCCCAAGAAGTCATCAACTGCCTCAATGTTTCATCGCTGATTCTGATTTTATGATTTTTTTCCAGCTTCTCTGAGGCAAAAGAGGGGCCGAAGTCGTAATACTTCTCTTTGACTATTTTCTTTATTTCCTCCGTTTTCTGTTTTGGGACTCTACGATTACTGGGTCTGCCTCGGTTACCGTGAATAACGCCTCTCACACCTCGCTTTTTTACCTTCGCCTTAATTCTTCTCACTTGTCGAGACGAAAGATTAACCTGCTTGGCCGCCTCTGTCCCATTAATTTCTTTTCGGATTAGTCTCTTGATTACTTCATACCTTGATAATTCTCTAGGAGTCATCGTGATAGTTTGTGTCATCTATTTGTTTTTAGGTCCTTAATTATTACCTAAGAAACATTATGACACAAAATTAACAAGGTAGGACATTTCTATATTGGACAACTAGGACATTATCATATTGGTACGTCAATTTTTGTAAAATTTATATTGCTATTTATATGTGAACCTCACGGAAACCTAAATAAAAAAGCGACAGACGGTTCTGTCGCTTAATATTCTATATATGTCCCTAATCCTGGCTTATGTACCTTGAGGAGAGATCGGAAGTAACCTCCCCGGGTATATTCATAGCGTAGAATTCTACCCTGTCCACTTCATTTGGAATACAGTTTTCTTCATGTGAACTGAATAGAGCATCCAGTTTAGATAGAGAAACA
>JBHIAL010000224.1:0-2933 GCA_046758525.1 bacterium | reverse complement strand
AGGGCCCCATGGGCGGCAGCAAATTCAACAGCCTCTTGTGGACCTTTACCACTCAGAACGGCGTAGATAAATCCCGAGGCAAAACTATCTCCCATACCCACACGATCATAGACTTCTAGACCTCTTCTGGGCGTTGCTCGGTAAAATTTCCCATTCATGTAGAGAATTCCTCCCCAATCGTTTATAAGGGCAGTTTTTGCGTTCCTTAAGGAAGTTAGCACCGCTTTGAAATTAGGATACTTTTTTGTTGCCTGTTTAGCCATTAACTGGAAACCTTTGGTTTGTTCAATATCCATTCTCTTGCTGATATCCATTCCTTCAACCTCAAAACCTAATGCCGCCGAAAAATCCTCTTCGTTACCCATCATTACATCAACCAGAGGAGCGATTCTCTGATTAACTTCTCTTGCCTTTTTTTGTCCCCCAATGGCCTTCCAGAGCGATGCCCGGTAATTAAGATCATAAGAGACTACGATGTCGGCTTCTTTTGCTTCTTCCATAGCCTCAATAATTACCTCAGGTGTTGTTTCTGAAAGAGCCGCATAGATACCCCCGGTATGAAACCATTGCGCACCTTCCTCTTTAAATATCCTCTTCCAGTTGACATCTCCTCTTTTCAGTTGAGAGACTGCAGTATGGCCTCGATCATATTCGGTTTTGGCACTCCTTACGCCATAACCCTTTTCTGTCCAGTTTAATCCGGTGCGAGACTGTCTACCGACGCCATCAAAAGGAACCCAGACCACATGGTTTAAATCGACCCCCCCCTGCATCATCAAATCTTCACATAAATGTCCACTCTCACAATCTGGAAGTGCAGTTACTACGGCAGTATTCAGCCCGAATACCTTCTTAAGGGCCCTGGTTACGTTGTATTCTCCGCCACCTTCGGAGACAGTAAAAGTTCTCGCAGTTCTGACCCTTCCCTCATTAGGATTTAACCTGATCATAACCTCTCCCAGAGAAACTGCCGCATATTTACAATCTTCTTTTGGCCTAAGGTGCAGTTCAGCCATTTTTCCCCCTTCCTTTCAATTATTACTTATCTATTCTTACTTCTGGACGTTCTTTAAGCATCCACTCGGTATGGAATACTCCATTCTGATCGATCCTTCGGTAAGTGTGCGCTCCAAAGTAATCCCTTTGTGCCTGGATGAGGTTTGCCGGAAGTCTTGCGGTTCTATAGCTATCAAAATAGGCCAGTGCCGAGCTAAAGGCAGGTACTGGTATACCTAAATCTATGGCGGTAATGACAACTTTACGCCACTTATCCTGAACTCCTTCAACCGCTTCTTTGAAATAGGGGTCTAGTAACAAGTTGGTCAGATTCGGATCCCGAGTAAAAGCCTCATTTATCTCCTGAAGAAATCTGGCCCGGATAACACACCCACCTCTCCAGATCATACTGATCTTACCCAAGTTAAGATTCCAGCCATATTCTTTACCCGCTTCTTTCATCAGAGCGAATCCCTGAGCATAGCTACAGATCTTAGCAGCGTACAACGCCTCTTTAATTGCCTCCAGCAAATCGGTTTTGTTACCTTGGTACTTTCTGGCCGGACCTTTAATGACTTTTGCTGCTTGAATCCGCTCGTCTTTGAGGGCTGAGATGCATCTAGCAAAGACTGCCTCTGCAATGGTGGGTGCCGGTATCCCTAAGTCCAGCGCTGATTGACTGGTCCATTTACCGGTGCCTTTTTGAGCAGCTTCATCGAGGACCATCTCCACTAGAGAATTTCCCGTAGTATCCATTTGAGCGAAGATATCGGCGGTAATTTCAATAAGATATGAATTTAGTTTATCTTGATTCCATTGGGAAAATATCTGGTGCAGCTCTTCAGCATTCATCCTCAAGGCATTTTTCATCAAATTATATGCTTCGGAGATAAGCTCCATATCCCCATATTCAATACCATTATGAGTCATCTTAACGTAGTGACCGGCACCATCGGGGCCAATATAAGAACAACAGGGAATTCCGTCAACCTGGGCAGCTATTTTGGTAAAGATTGGTTCAACCAAGCGGTAAGCCTCTAATTGGCCGCCCGGCATAATGGCGGGACCCTTTAAAGCTCCTTCTTCACCACCGCTAATTCCGGTACCAATATAGAGGATACTCCTTTCGGCAAGATAACTGCTCCGTCGTATAGTATCTTTAAAGAATGAATTACCTCCATCGATAATCAGATCACCAGGATCTAAAAGGGGGAGGAGTTTGCGGATAAAATCATCTACCGGTTGACCTGCCTTAACCATCAACATTATTTTCCTGGGGCTTTCCAGAACTTTAACTAATTCTTCTATGGTATGGGTACCAACTATATTTTTTCCTTTAGCTTTACCTTCCAAGAACCTATCCACCTTTTCAACAGTTCTATTATAAACAGCCACCGAATATCCGTGTTTTTCCATATTGAGAACCAGATTTTCACCCATGACAGCCAGCCCTATAAGCCCTAGATCACATTTTCTCATCTTGGGTCCTCCCTTTTTGATTGGCGAAATTTCTTACCAAGACCTTCTTATGATATAAATAACTTTCAACATCGCCTGGACGTTTACTGACTTAGGATAGATATTTTCCCTGAAAAGTCAAGGATATCTCGGGACTCTTCCCTCGATACACGTATAAACCTTCTAAATCCTAATACTTTCCTGGTGCTATCAAGCCTGCGGGTGTTAATGGAAAATATATTGACATAGGGGGACGAAAAAGTTTGGTTCAATTTAAAAAGGGGAGGCAATTTTCTTTACCGAGAGACGCATTTTGACTTTCGGAGCTCTCTCATGGATAGATGACTCAACGCGTGGTGCTTGACTTAAATACAAGGTAGAGATACAATGCAATTGGTTGCCGCGACTGGTTGCACACAAAGAGCAAGGGGGGAGTGAGTAAGATGGGTGATTACGCCTCTTGGGACCGCTACTTTTTT
>JBHIAL010000223.1:0-2943 GCA_046758525.1 bacterium | reverse complement strand
TATTTCTATTGATTGGCATTTTAGACTAAAGGCCAACTTTCAATTAAAATCAAACGGTTTATCTCCACCACGACCCAATATTTGGGCTATTTTTGCGTTACCAATCCCTTTAATTTTTAAAAGATCTTCATATGTGGCAGACATCAGCCCACGGAATCCATCAAATTCGGTGAGCATTTCTCGGGCAAGACCAACAGCATCCCGCCGGAGCATTACCGGTTTTTTAAAATAATGAGTCAGAACTTGGATAAATTTGCATTCTTATATCTTTCAAAAACGATATCATATGTTCCGTTGTACATTGAACATCGTATTCGAAGCATCTCATTCCCTGTTTCCTCTACCCACCATGCTCCAGAGCGTTTCATACGAGTATGGACAATAAACTTATGCGCTGATTCAATACCCCCGCTTCCAATGGGGTATCCACCTTTTCTGTCTCCCTGGTAATGGGTCTTTTCACGGTTCTTTTTTAAGTAGACTATCAGTTTTCGGATTTCCTCTTTGGCAGCATCGTTTTTTGGGTCCATTCGTCGAAGACCTCTAATCACATTATCCACTTCGGCGAAAAAGAGACGGGATATGGTGCTTTCCACCCATTGCAGAGCCTTGAATGACTCTTCTCCGTATTGGGCTTTGGCTACTTTATAGATATGCTCAGCACAATGATAATAGTCGAGAATTTGACGGCCCTTTGGAAAAGAAGATCTCATATGTTTCCACAGATAGTCAGCGCCGTCGCCTAAAAGACCAATACGTACCAACTCTTGAGGAATACGTGAAGCCACAAAGGCCAGATCTTTTCCAAACTGATCTTCATTTTGTATTTGATGCCAGCTTGCTATATGAATGATACGTCTTTTGCTAAGCAAATATACACGAAATCCCTTGGCCTCCTGCCACCGGCCCTTGCCTCTTTTCTCGCTACGTCTTGCCCTAGGTCTGGTAGGTAAAAAAGCACCATCAGAGGCCACCACTAATATCGGGCGTCGCTTGCCATTCGATACCTCTCTAATCCTTTTCGTTATCTCTTCCCGGCTGGGAATAACATCCTCCAGATAAGCCTCTCGGCCAACCGCTTCGAACGTTTCGTGGATAAAATGGTCACTTATACCCTGGCTTGTTAAATCCTCAAATATCTCGCTAGCACGTAGAAATGTTGCATCTGTCGATAGATTCACCGCTTTTTTTTGGATATCAAATTGATGCTTCTTTCGACTTATTTCAAGCACATTATCGAAAGGAATGAATCCATAACAACAATCCATACAGTAAAACCAAGGGCGATTCAGATTGCTTGCCCCCTGCATGGTAAATATCTTCTTTGAGTTCTCACCTCTATTTTTGCATCTCTTCCCACACTTCGGACAGGGCGCATATTCCTGCTCCAGCAAATCATCATACTTCTTCTCAATCAAGGCTTGAAAACAACTGCCCAGAAACTCTTGTCTCGTCTTAGTAAACAGTTCACTCATTTCCATCAGAGTCGGTCGTTGATCTTCCTCAAATACTTCTGATAGCTTATCAACCCATTTATCCACTTCATCATGGATCATCTGCCTGAATTGCTCCCTCTCATCAGGTTCCCAGGCTTCTGCAATAACTCCCTGTCCCATACTCTCACCCCCCTATAAAGCCACCAGCTCTTGTCGAAATCGAGCTGTAAGGGGGTACATATAAATCTCTTTAGGGGATATGCCTTGCCCTTTATGCTCCCTGTCCATTCGTCCTCGGCCTGTGCTCGTCCCCACATAAATCCAGTTGGCTGCCTTATAACAAGTCCCTCTGAATCTCCTGCTGTCCACCAGCGTCTCCAGGAGTACTGGGCGATATCCATAGCACATTTCCCAATCATCCGGAACCACTCTCGAAGCCAGAGAAAGCACTGAACTGGCAAGGTTTTTAATCTGAACCCAAGGCAAGATAAGAAATCTGCTGTTATTAACGATCTTCTGTAAGTTATGCTCCCGTTGAACATCGTTCCAACCAATCCATCTATCTCTCGGTGCCATCTTCCATGCCGAGGAGGAAAATTGCAAACACCCCAGGATCTTATTTGCTCTGTTGGGGCTTTCAATAAAATATCGTAATTGCGCTCCAAATGGTAATTGATAGCCTAGGTAATGATATCGATCAACATACTCATACCACAGATCCCTTTGTTCTTTGCTCTTCACTGCGATCAGGACTAAGGGAGAGAATTCCTTTACTTTTCCAGAGATAATCTCCTGGGCTTTTCCCTTATCTGTCCTGCTTACCTTGGTCTTAACACCCTTCGGGCGCCCCTTTTTACGCCCAGGCAGATCAATGACCCCTTTGGATTCCAGATACTCAAGAAATTGTCGGCACTCAACGGTTTTCAGTCTCCCGTTACGCCTTTTCCAGTCAAACAACTCGCAAACTGTATTGGCCAGTTCTGTACGACTGATTCCATGACAAGCACTTGTAATCTCATATATTTCTGTTACCTCTTCTTTGCTAAACGTTCGCCCGCAGAATGTCTCAGAGCATATCCCTTGCATATGACCACCTCACTTTTCAAATGATTTGTTATCTTACTTTAAAGGTGGCCAACGCAAATGTCCAGCACTTTTTTTCGCTTTTCGATCTTTTTTTTCAGCTACCTCACTTTAAATCATTAATAAACCGGTAATGCTCCCTCTATTTGTCAATCTTAGCATAAAGCATCTTCCCTTTAAGTCCATCCAAGAGACTATAATTCTTGTGAAGCTTAATGCGAAGTCACTCTTGCCCAAAATAGCTTTTTTCTTGGGACATGGGTCCAAGCTTCGGAATGTCGAAGATCCCGCTAATCGGGGATATAAAAGATGGGTTTCTTAAAGTCCCCCTTTCGTAAAGGGGGATTTAGGGGGATTTTGTGGCAACTATGTGAAAATCCCCACGCCCGCCTCGCCCTGTAGAATAAATAGTGTCACTAAAGTT
>JBHIAL010000222.1:0-2966 GCA_046758525.1 bacterium | reverse complement strand
CCTATGGGAATCAAAAAACGGCTGACCTCCCTTATTCTTTTCAATTCATCAACTTGCCAGGATTCGGTAATGGTTCCCTCAATTAAAGCTACCTCAAAGGGGCCCTCTTTTACCCCGCCATTTGTTGCCATTTTACAGTAGAGGATATCCACCGCTCCTAAGGTTTGCAGAACATGTTCCTGAAAAAAGAAGAATTGAAACTGGCAACCAGCACAGCAGCTATACTTAAAGATACCCAGGCGAATTTTTTTCATGCCATTTCCTCAAATTAAAGTATCCGGAAGACCCCGAATTTCTCTATAGGAGAAAACTGGCCCATCCCGGCAGACGTATTTGGGCCCGATTTGACAATGCCCGCACTGTCCTACTCCGCATTTCATCCTTCTTTCCAGGGACAGATAAAGGCGCGAGCCTGCATATCCGCGCTGTAGAAGACCTACCACCACAAACCTCATCATTATCTCCGGCCCGCAGATTAAAGCCAGGGTATTATCGGGAGAAACCTCCACCCTGTCAAATAAAGTGGTTACCACTCCTTGGTTTTCTTCCCACCGGGTTCGGGAAGGAATTTCGTCCACTGTTAACAGAAGCTGAGTATTTGGTTTTTTACGCCATAGGGATAGCTCCTCCTTAAAGAGAAGATTGTCAGGGGTGCGGGCTCCGTAGAGGATGACCACTTTGCCAAAATCATTACGATTTTTCCACACCTGGAGAAGAAAACCTCGTAGGGGAGCCAGTCCAATGCCTCCCGCCACCACCAGGATATTCTTTCCCCGGGCCTCTTCCAGGGGCCAGCCCCTGCCATAGGGACCCCGGACCTGCAACCGATCTCCCTCCTTACGTTGGGCCATAGTTTGAGTGACTCTTCCCACCGCTCTTATGGTGTGTTCGAATTTATCTTTCTCTCCCGGGTCGGAACTAAAAGAGATAGGAGCCTCCCCCACTCCGGGGATACCTACCATACTGAATTGTCCGGGAAGAAAGGAAAAATCCGGATTTTCCTTTAACTGGAGTCCGTAAGTACTGGTATCGTAAGTCTCTTTTCTTATGAAGGTAATTCTGGCCATAAAAGGTCTAAGGGTATTGTTCATTGGATCTTGATCCCTTGAATTTCTTTGGCCATCTCCGTCAAATCTATACCGGTGGGACACCAGCTAATACACCGCCCACATCCAACACAGCCAAAGCATCCGTACTGCTTTACCCAATAGCTGAGCTTATGAAGCACAAATTGCCTTAATCTTGCCCCTCTGGTGAAGCGGAAGTTGCCTCCGTGAACTTCGGCAAAATGGAGTTCCTGACAGGAGTCCCAGTGTCTGTATCTTTCGGTTTTGCTCAAACTAAGTTCGGCCGTATCTACTGTATTATAACAGTAGCAGGTAGGGCAGACCATAGTACAATTGGTGCAGGAGAGACACATTCCCTCGCCTACCCTTGACCAAACCGAATGATCCAGATTCTGCAGCAGCAAGGAAGCTAGGTTTTCGATATTTAGTTTCTTGACAAATTTTTCCTCTACCTTGACTTCTTCTTTCTTCTTAAGCTGAATATCCTCATCAGTAGCCATTTCTAAGGGAAAGGAGAAGAGCTCCTTAGCTTTTTTACTGAAAAACCCTACCAGATACCGATCTCCCAGATCGGTGAGTTCAATATCACAACCTTTTGCCGGATCCTGTCCCATCCAGGGATGGAGGAAGGGACCGGTCCCCATAGAATCACAAAAACAGTTTTTATCCACCTCCTGGCAGTTAAGGACAACCAGGAGAGTGTTTTGCCTCTGTTTTGCATAATAGGGATCGGTAAATTCATCTAGAAAGACCCTATCGAGCACCATAATGGCATGGGCATCGCAAGGGTGCACTGCTAGAAGGATCTGCTGGCCCTGGGCAAGGATCTCCTCGGTAATAAGCTGATCATTGCTGTGGCGGACAAATCGAAAAAGGAGTTGTCGGGAAGGATAGATGAATTTCCGGGGAGCAGCCATAGTGCTGATATAATTCATCTGGAGCTGTTGAGGAGATTTTAGGGGCTGAAATACCGTCTGTCTTCCCTCTCTTACCGGTCCAATTATGGTGTATTGCCGGGGGAGGGAATCCACCCACTGAAAAAAAAATTTTTTAGGCAGTATTTTGATCATCAGACCATCCTCATCTTAGTCGAAAAATTGATGATGTCAAAAACGCCAGCTTCGGGGGCTGTTTTTTGGTTTTTGGAGGAGAGGTTCAGACCTGACTTTCCGATAGGATAAGGGTGGGAAGAGGAAGATCCCTCTTAAGAGAATCTTTTCCTTTTTGCCTGAGAAGATAAAGAACTTGCTTGATTTAAGATATTGGCTAATATAATGAAGTCGTGAGGATAATTATTGGAGGTAAAGGGGTGGCTGACCTAATTCCATCCTTCTAGGCATGAAAGTGCTAGGTTTATTTGGCAGTCCCCGGCGGGGAGGCAACACCGATCTTTTGTTGGAGGAGATGCTCAAGGGAGCTCAAAGCCAGGGGGCTGAAATTGAGAGGATTTTCCTCTCCGATTGGGACATCTCCGGCTGTCGAGAATGCCGCAAGTGTGAAGCAACTGGAAACTGCGTGGTCCAGGACCAAATGCAGGAAATCTATCCCAAACTCTTGGAGGCAGATTACATCATCCTGGCCTCGCCCATTTTCTTTTACGGAGTTACGGCCCAGGCAAAGAGAATGATAGACCGGTGTCAGGCGCTCTGGGCCAGAAAGTACGTTTTGAAAAAATCCGCGAGGGGAAAGAAAGGAACTACCAAAAGAAAAGGGTGGTTTCTTTCCGTGGCCGGTTCCCGAGGAGCGAAGGTATTCGAGGGAGCAATCCTTACGGTTAAATACTTTTTCGATGCTTTGAATGTGGAGTATGCTGGTGAGCTAACCTTTCGGAGGATAGATGCCAAAGGAGCCATCAAGAAACACCCCAGCGCTCTTAAAGAAGCATTCGAGGCTGGCCAG
>JBHIAL010000221.1:0-2974 GCA_046758525.1 bacterium | reverse complement strand
GAAGGAAAATGCCCCCCAAACCTCCTAAATCCGGATATTTATGGTTGAGGGGCTTCATTCCTGCAATCGTTCGGTAAACCCATACCAACCACAAAGCTTGCTATATTGTAGAAAGCAGTTGAGCTTTATAAAAAAAGGCTATACTCTTTCTTGATTTGAACCAATCAGCAGGTTGGTTTAGATTCAAACCAAAGAAAGGAGTATAGCCGTGAAAGAGATTAGAGCAAAAAAACTTAGAACAGTCAATGGAAAAACCCTTCTTGTAACTGTGGATATTAGCAAGAGAACTGATGTAGGTTACTATCGTTGTCCTGACGGAGTTGAGGTAAAACCGTTTGAGTTTTGGAATAATGGTCGAGGTTTTAACACCTTTTGGCATCGCATCTTTAAGGCCAAAGAGGCCCATAATCTTGATGAGATTGTAGTTGGTTTTGAGTCTACAGGGCCTTATGGAGAGCCGCTTTTGCATTATTTGAGAAAGAGGGGGGTTAAGCTTGTTCAGGTAAATCCCATGCATACCAAGAGAGTCAAGGAGCTTCAGGGTAATTCTCCTAATAAGACTGACCAAAAAGACCCCAAGGTTATTGCCGACATTATAGAGCTTGGCCATGCCCTTAGCGTAGTTCTTCCAGAAGGGGCTCAAGCCGAGCTTCGAAGACTTACCCAGGCAAGGGAGAGAAGTATTCAGAGGCGCACAGCCCTTTTTAATCAGCTTCAGGATATTGTCTTTATTATCTTTCCTGAGTTTTCGCAGGTGATGAAAGATGTAAAGACCAAGAGCGCTCAATATCTTTTGAAATTCTATCCAACACCACAGAGTATTGTTAGATACGGACTTGAGTCCTTGGCCCTTACGTTGAGAAAGATAAGCCGTGGGAAACTGAATAAAGAGCGTGCCAAAAGGCTTTATGAAGCTGCCGGCGAATCTGTAGGCATTAAAGAGGGACAGGAGAGCATTCTTTTTGAGATAAAAGAGATATTGGCCAATATAGAGGCCTCTGAGCGTTTTATTACCGAGGTTGAGCAACATATATCTCACCATCTTAAACAGGTTCCTTACAGTAAGTTTATCCTTTCGATAAAAGGGATCAAAGAGATTACTGCAGCTGGGATCATTGGTGAAGTGGGTGACTTCAGTAAGTTTGATACCATTGCTGAAATTGAGAAACTTGCCGGTCTTGACCTTTTTGAGATCAGCTCCGGAAAGCACAAGGGGAATCGTCGCATCTCCAAGAGGGGTCGTCCTTTGATGAGGAAGCTCCTTTACTTTGCCTCCCTCAATGTGGTTCGTAAAGGTGGAATTATGCACCAATATTATCATAAATGCCTTGAGAGGGGGATGGTAAAAATGAAGGCCCTGATTGCCGTGGCCAGGAAGCTTCTCGGAGTTATATTTGCCCTTGTGCGTGATCATAGTAAATATATAGAAGATTACTCAAAAACAGAAAACCTAAAGGAGGCAGTTTAAACTATAGTCTTTGCGTGTAGGCGGGGGGATTATCGTTTGTGCCATTAAGGCGACTCAGTCGACCTTCTCGCGAAGCTTTTATAACTCCCCGCTTGCACCTTAGCCCCAATTAAGCAAGGTCAGGGCTCTCAAGAGACCCTCTAATTACCAGGGTTGGGCAAGGTGTTACACCTAGGATTAACTGCCATTAGGATCAACAGCAGAATAAAAAGAATTTATAACAGATTCATCAACTGTTCTTTTAAAATAAGGTTAAGATTTCAGTAGTAGTTTCAAGGGGTTAAGAAGTTTTCCACAGTTTGGGGGAGTTATTAGTCTCCCCCCCAGACCCCCCCTCATTACTACTACTGTTTATAAAAAAATTGGCATATGCACTTGACTAGCCTAACACCACCATGTAGTATAGTCCATCATGGAGGACTATCCGAAAACTTTGCTCGAATTCGAACAGCGATTTGGAACCGAGAAAGCGTGTCTGAAATATTTGTTCCGGCTTCGCTGGCCCAAAGGCTTTCGGTGCCCACGTTGTGGATATGGGAAAGCATGGGCTATGAAGGGAGGTTTGTACCGCTGTGTTCGTTGTCATTTACTAACCTCCGTTATCGCGGGTACGATTTTCCAGGACAGCAAGAAGCCTCTGCGACTCTGGTTCCGTGCCATCTGGCATCTTACCAGCCAGAAATATGGAGCAAATGCAATAGGTTTGCAACGTGTACTTGGTTTGGGCAGTTATCGCACATCCTGGACTTGGTTGCACAAACTCCGGCGCGCTATGATACGACCAGGACGAGAGCGTCTTTCGGGTACGGTTGATGTAGACGAGACCTACATAGGTGGAAAAAAGCCAGGGAAGCGCGGTCGAGGAGCAGCAGGAAAATCGTTGGTTGTTGTTATGGTAGAAGTTGCAGAAGGTAAAATCGGAAGAATTCGGCTCAGGCGTGTACCAGATGCATCTGCAACGAGCTTGGAAAATGCTGTTAAGGAAGCTATCGAACCAGGCAGCATTATTCGCACAGATGGATGGGAAAGCTACGGGGGATTGTCCAAAATTGGGTATATACATGAAGTCATCCGCGACAAAGCTGATATCGGGAAAAATCTGCTGCCCAGGGTCAACCGCGTCGTTGCTTTGCTGAAGCGCTGGCTCTTGGGAACTTACCAAGGTCGTGTGGAGTTTTCTCATTTGGATTACTATCTTGACGAGTTTACATTTCGGTTTAATCGTAGAACTTCTCTTTCACGTGGAAAGTTATTTTACCGCCTGGTACAGCAAGCAGCAGCCATCGCCCCCATCCCCGCAAAAGATATTCGTGGTGGAAACGGGGACTCATGAACCAATACGTTATATTAAGGCTAGTCAAGTGCATATGCCAATAAGTTTATTGTTACTAAATTGCTTTAAAAAAGGAGGATGAGCTATGAAGTATCTTTTCGCAATTGTTCTTGTAGTAGGGATGGTAGTGGCAGTCAGCACCGAAGTGGTCCAGGCCCTGGTGGGTGGGCCAG
>JBHIAL010000220.1:0-2976 GCA_046758525.1 bacterium | reverse complement strand
TCTTTGGAATCTTTGCTTATCACCTGCCTCTGAGGTTGTTCATTCTTGCCTCAGTTCCCCGCATACTGTCCCCGGCAGAGTGGATAGGATGGTGGCAGCCAGGCTTAGCTACTGGCTTGATCATTGTCGGCATCATTATAGGGGCCATAATTTACCTTTCAAGCAAAGTAAGACTATTCCGTGAAAGTAGTTCCTATATCGGGGGAGAGGAAGTTAGCTCCGAGATGAAGGTCTCCGGTGTTGATTTTTATGATACGGTAAGGAACTTTTCCGGACTCAGAAAGATTTATGGAGCAGCGGAAAAGAAAAAATTAGATTTTTATGATTGGGGTATGGGTTTCTGTAGGGCCATGGCCTATATCCTTCAGGTTCTAGATCGAGCCATAGACTATATCTGGCGAGGCTTGGCTTATCTAGCCGTTTCAGGAGGAAAAGGAGCGAGTCTCTTGCACAGTGGAATCCTCCATACTTATCTAGCCTGGTACCTGATAGGCCTTATCCTGCTGCTTTTAATTTTCTTATTATAGAGGAGAAAATGTTACCCCTTTATTTACTATTGTCTTTAATGATCCTCGGCTCACTAGTAGCTATCCATACCAGAACCCTTCTTTCAGCTGTCATTTCTTTATCACTGGTGGGGCTAGTTTTATCTGTAACCTTCCTTTACCTTCAGACTCCTGATATTGCCATCACTCAGATTATAGTAGAGATTGTGGCTCTGGTTATCTTAATTAGAGCTGTAGCTACAGAAAGGGAAGTAAGTGATATTAAAGGTAAAAAAGAGGTCTTTAGCCTGGTAGCCGGGATTGCCTTTATTGTTACTTTCGGGTATTTTGCCTACCGAGCTCTGACCTTTATTGAATTTCCTAAATTTGGCTATCCCCTGATGAGAGTAGCTCAATTTTACGTGGAGGAAGGTCTGAAAAAGACAGGTTCGGCAAATCTCATTACTTCAGTAGTATTAGGGTTCAGGGCTTACGATACCTTGGGGGAGGTAACGGTTCTCTTTGCCGCCGTCCTGGGAGCCCTAGTAATCTTAAGAGGGGTGGGAAGAAAAAAATGAAAGGAATGAGTATAATTGTAAAAACCATAACCAAATTCCTTTCTCCTTTAATCATTCTCTTTGGTGTCTATATCGTGCTGCATGGGCATCTTACCCCCGGAGGAGGATTTCCCGGAGGCGTAATGATTGCCTCTTGTTTTATTCTTCTCACTCTGGCTTACGGAAAGGAGATCGCTTATAAAAAATTAAAAAGATCAACCAGTTCTGTAATAGAAAGCCTGGGTGTCCTCATCTTTCTCATTCTTGCCGTTCTGGGAATTTTCGTGGGGGGCTACTTTTTCTTGAACTTTCTTCCCCCGGGACATCCGTTGAAGGTGGTTAGTGCCGGCATTTTTCCTCTTTGTTATATCGGTGTGGGACTGGAGGTGGCAGGAGCAATATTTGCCGTATTTTTAGCCCTGGTTCTCTTCAAAGCCGGTGAAGAGAAGGAGAAGCCCCAATGATATTTTTCCTGTGTTTTGTAATTTTCCTTATTGGCCTGTACTGTGTCATGGTCAAAAAGAATATCTTAAAAATAGTGATAGGAATAGCTATTATGGAATATGCGGTGAATCTTTTCTTAATCCTTCTGGGCTATCGCTGGGAGGGAGTCCCGGCCATAGTAACGGAGTCAGTTAGCCAGGCAAAATTTGTTGATCCTCTGCCCCAGGCACTGGTTCTCACGGCTATAGTCATAAGTATAGCTACCTTAGCCCTGATGGTATCTCTTTGTATACGAGTTCATCAGAGATATAAAACATTTGATATAACCAAAATTCGCAGGTTAAAAGGATAGTCCAAATGAATTTGATTCCCCTCTTTGTCGCCATCCCTTTAGGAGCCGCCTTTATTCTAGCTCTTTTAGGAAAACTGAAGGAAGTGGTCAGCGATCTTCTGGCAGCTCTTTCTACTCTCATTCTGGCTATTCTCTCCTTTGTCTTCATTAGTAAACTGGATGCCCATGGAATCTTTGTGTATACCGTGGGTAAATGGACTCCGCCCTGGGGGATAAATCTGGTTCTCGATGGATTAAGTCTATTGATGTTGATCATAATTAATACAGTTGCCTTTTTAGTTATCATTTATTCGGTCAGTTACATGAAGAAATTTACCGCTAAATCTAGATACTATGCTCTATTCATGCTCATGCTGGCCGGGATGAATGGAGTGGTTTTAACGGGAGACTTCTTTAACCTCTTTGTCTTCTCAGAAATTGCCGCCATATCATCCTATGCCCTGGTTGCCTTTGGAGTGGAGGGGGAGGAGCTGGAGGCATCGTTCAAGTATATGGTTATGGGATCAATTGCTTCTATTCTTATTCTTTTTTCGGTGGGACTGCTTTATGGTCTCACCGGAAGCCTCAATATGGCTGATGTGGGAAGGATAATTCAGGGAAGAAGCAACATCCTTCTTTCCTTCTCTATGACTCTCTTCTTAGCTGGTTTCGGACTGAAGGCAGCCGTAATTCCCTTCCATGCCTGGCTTCCCGATGCTCATCCCAGTGCTCCTGCTCCCATTTCAGCAATGCTGTCCGGGCTCTTAATTAAAGCTCTGGGGGTCTATGCCTTGATGCGGATTTTCTTCAATGTCTTCGGTATGGGTCTTCAGCTTTACTGGACCTTTATGATTTTAGGATGCGTTTCTATGATAGGAGGTGGCCTATTAGCTTTAAGACAGGAAGACCTCAAAAGGCTTCTTGCCTATTCCTCTATTTCTCAGATTGGCTATATAATTTTGGGTTTGGGATGTGGTAATTACTGGGGCATTATGGGAGCACTTTTCCACCTTTTGAATCACGCTTCTTTTAAATCACTGCTCTTTTTGAATTCAGGCGCGGTGGAATACTCTACCGGAACAAGAAAACTGGAAAAGATGGGAGGCTTAAGTAAGGTAATGCCGGTCACGGGGACTACCTCAACCATTGCTTCTCTATC
>JBHIAL010000219.1:0-2984 GCA_046758525.1 bacterium | reverse complement strand
TGATGAGCCTTTCACGGGGATTTTTTATGGCAGAGACTCTTTTTCAAAAGAGGAGGTCTGGAAGGCTGGACGAGCCTCTGTTTTTATGATGGTCCACTTCTGAACAATGTTTCTTCAGAAACGAGCTAGCCCATGAGAAAACGACCCCAAGTGGTGAAACTGATTTGTGAGGATTCTTGTCCTTTTTTTAAGTCAGGAAAGAAAGAAGGTTCGGCCTGCCAGGGTTTTATTTTCTTTAATGAGTATCTGAACCCGGAAAGAATCGAGGAGGTTTATTCGATTCTGCGAAAGGGGATTTCCACCTGGCGCTTGGTTGATCGTAATTTCATGTATCATATTCTCTGCCGAAGGTGCCCTTTCCTGATAGGAGGTTGCGATTTCCGCAATCCTGAATACCAGGGGGAGAGCTTTCCCTGCGGAGGATATATGGTGTTAGCCGAACTGTGGGAGAGTAGAGTTTCCTGGCTCAAAGAGATAGTGTCGCCATTGACAGGTGAACAAGACAAAAAGAATGCCAGAAAAGGATACTTACGTTAGGTTAACTAAATGGTGCACCCCGAAGCGTTTGGAAAAACCTTATCTTTACGATATCAAGGAAGATGAACTTTACCAAGTCGACGAGGCCGGTTTTGTTTTTCTCTCCCAATGTGACGGGACGAAAAGACAATCAGAACTCAAATATGAGGAGGAGTTTCTTGGCTTTTGCCTGGAAAATGAACTGCTTGAGCTGGCTACCGAACCTCAAAAGCGATCAATCCCCCAGGGTAGATCTCCTCAACCCTCTCTTCGTTATCTTGAGCTTCAGGTGACCTCTCGTTGTAATCTAACCTGCCGTCACTGCTATTTGGGAAGAAAAAAAATAGAAGATTTGGAGGTTGAGCTAGTTAGAGATATTCTTGGCGAATTTGAAGCTCTCCAGGGTCTGAGAATTCTTCTCTCCGGTGGAGAGCCCCTGCTTTATCCATTTTTTTGGCGCCTCAACCAAATCTTGCCGAACTACCAATTCCGTAAAGTACTGCTAACCAACGGACTGATTCTTCAACCAGAAACAATTGATAAAATGAGGGTGGAGGAGATTCAGATAAGTCTGGACGGAATGGAAAAAGGTCATGAGTTACTCCGAGGACGGGGAACTTTTGCCAAAACAGTAGCGGCGGCTCGAGCAACTGCGGATTCAGGAAAGGATTTATCAATTGCTACCATGATCCATATCGGCAATCTAGATGAAATTGACGAGCTCTCTCACCTCGTTCGGGAACTAGGAGCTCGGGAGTGGGGTTTGGATGTACCAGTAGTTGCCGGTATAATGCAGGAGAATCCGGAACTTCAGGTTGAACCAGAGAGAGCCGTTCCTGCCTTAAAACATGCTTTTGGAGAAAGTTATCACGGGGGAACAGAAGGATACGCCTGTGGTCACCACATCTGTACAATTATGCCCTCTGGAAAGGTAACCAAATGTGGGTTCTACGAGCAAACCCCTTTAGGCCATATTGAGGATGGCCTTCTAACTTGCTGGCAGAGAAGCCAACACATTCCTCTAGAAGATCTGGAATGTGGGGGGTGTCTCTACTTGAAAGACTGCGGCGGAGGATGTCGCTATCGAGCCCCGGGCTCCTTGGCGCGCGATCCGGTCATGTGTGCCTTCTATGGGGTAAAAATAAAGTAAAGTCTCTTATCTGCAATCCACCTTATGAAACAATTGAAAAATCCTTAAGCCAACTCCAGTTTCTTCTTGACTTAGTTGAGCTACTCCATTATAATAACATTGTACCTGGAAGCATCGGAATTTGAAAAACAGGTGGCAATTAGACAAAAAGCGTGGGTTCATATTGCAGGGGTTCTTAAGAAGAAGGATTTTTCTTAAATAGGTTGAGAGGAAACAATAATGCTGCAGTTAGTATTAATAATCATCGCCATCATCATCCTTTTTCTTTACCTCAAAGCTAAACCTCAAAAAGCGCCTTTGGGTGGGGAAATAAAGACAAGGGTCGAATCCTTTAGAAGGGAAATAGCCAGATTTCTAGAAGAGGTGACGAAAGCAACTACTAAGACCAAGATAAAAAGGCTGGAGATAGAGACAGGTAGGTTCAGAAAGGCAAGACAGCTTGATACAATTTTAGAAAAAGCTGAGCAGGAAAAGGATCCCAAAAGGGCTATTGACTATTACCTGGAAGCTTTTTCTTTTATCACCAGAAATAATTTTGAACTGGAGAGAAAGGACGAGATCAAGGACAAAATAAAAGCTCTTCAAGCCAAAATAGAGTTAGGCATTCCCTCCGATAGAAGCTAATCAGAATTAGGACTTTCCACCCAGCTCATGCCTCACCATCTTAAGGTCATCAAGGAAGGTCTTTTTCCAGGCAGGCTTATAAATACAGGCTGCCGGATGATAGATGGGGATCAAAGTTATATTGTTTTTATACCACTGAGGCTTTCCTCTTAGATGAGTAATGCCTCGGCTGGTGTCCAGGAGGACCTGGGCCGCAAATTTACCCAGAGTACAGATGATTCTGGGACTAATAATCTCAATCTGGCTCTCCAAATAAGGAAAACAGACCCTGATTTCCTCTGGCAAAGGGTCTCTATTGCCCGGGGGACGGCATTTTAGAATATTAGCAATATAGACTTCCTCTCTTGATAGTCCAACTTGAGAGAGACCTTCCGTGAGAATCTTTCCGGCGGCTCCCACAAAGGGCTTTCCCTGCAGATCTTCCTCTTTTCCAGGAGCTTCACCTACCAACATTAACTCTGCTTCAGGATTTCCCGTACCAAAAACTAGATGAGTTCGGTAACTATGAAGGGAACAATTTTGGCAATTTTGCAAGGAGTTGCAGAGATCCTCTAGCAGTACTCGAGGATCTTTTTCTTCCGACTTGTCTTTTCCCCCTTCTCTTTCTTTTTTCATCCCCCTTTTTTCCTCTAAGTATCTGCGGAAAGATTTAACCACCTCAAGATAGTCCTCATAAAGTCGTTCTTCGCTCATT
>JBHIAL010000218.1:0-3002 GCA_046758525.1 bacterium | reverse complement strand
AAAGGCCGGTTATCCTGGCATTTCATGGTCCCACCGCGCCAAAGCGACGGTGGGAAGGAGACAACTCTATTTTTATTATCGGCACTTTTATCATTTAAATCTGTTCTTTGCTCTTCACCCAAGGTTTTATCCTCGGAAGAGGATTGGCTCAGGCAGACGCTAAAATCGCCTTAGAGGTTCTTAATAGGTGTCTTGGCTAATCTCTTAAGAAGATCACTTTAATAAAACGAAAAGAGGTAGCAGATTGCTCTTCTTTCCCACCCGGATAATCCCCACTTAGCCTACCAACGCCAAAGTAAACTGATGCGTGATGCCTTTGGGGAGGAAGAATCTCTACCTTTTTAATTAACACCATCCACCAATATCACGAGTTAAATCATTGACACCGTGTCTTGTATTCGCTATATTGAGAAAGTAAGAAAATTCTATTACCAATAAGGAGAAATCGATGGCGAGGACAACTAAAATTGTAAACTTCTCTTTGCCACCAGAGATATACAAAGAGATGGAAAAGCTGGCCAAACAAAGAGATATATCAAAGAGTCAAATCTTAAGAGAAGCATTAAAACAGTACATTGCATCCGAGAGAAGATGGCAACAGATAAGAAAGTGGGGGGAGGGGACTGCAAAAAGGTTAGGGATAAAGAACGAAGACGATGTGGATAGAATAATCCATGAATTTCGTGAAGAAAAATCCCGTGCAAAGAGTGGTACTTGATACAAATGTCTATATTTCTGCCATCTTATTTGGTGGGACCCCAGAGAAAATCAGCAAACTATCTAAAGAAAAAAAGATAGAACTTTTGGTTTCAGAGGCAATCATTGCCGAAGTAGCAGAAGTTTTGAGGAAAAAGTTTAATTGGGAAAGTTGGCAGATCTCTCAAGTAATTAACGATATAAGAGAGACCGCTACGTTGGTTATCCCTCATCAAACTCTCTCTGTAGTTAAAAAGGATGAAGATGACAATCGCATCTTCCCCTAATTTTTCATTTAGTGATAAGATTCATGAAAGCTACTGAATGACGAAAAATAATCCCGTCCCCATTCTCATTAAAAATTAGGAGGTAATAAGTTATGTTTGGACAAAAGAAAAAAATGATTCCGGTAACTGTATATTTGACTCCCCAGCAGATAAGGGAAGCTTATCATCGACTAGCTGAGGAGCAGCAGATAGAAAAGGAAACAAGCAGTCTAATAGAATCGGATATGAGTGACTATCTCTCTGAGCTTGTAGCTTATGAGGAAATGCTGGCTCAAGGGAAGATAAAGTGGAAATAAAGATTGGTAAGAAAGCTTGGAAATATTGGCGAAGAAAATCTCCGAAAGGTGGGAGTGACATTAAAAGTGATTCTGGGTTTAGAATAGAAAATGTCAAGAATACTTAAGGAAGCTGTTTCACATAGAAGAAATCGGTATCGAAAATCTCAAATTGAAAAAGATTGAGCGTAAAACAATCATTTCTATCAACCATTTAAACAAACTTCTCAAAAAATAATCCCGTCCCCATTTTCCCCGAACAACTATCAAAGATCCTGTTTTTACCAGCCATATCCCAGTATCTCATAGTACATTCTTATCATGGTAAGTAAGGAATATTTGTCACGACCGGTGTGAAAAACACGCCAAATACGCCTTATAGGTATTCCCACGGTTCTGCGTCAAATAACCAGCTAAAATAGATTTTTGGGTTTTTTGTGCTATAATTTTGATTGATTTTGATAAGGTGATATTTTGAGAAGAACGGCTATTTTAATCGTGGTTGGCATATGCTATCTATTCTATAATGCGCAGGTCATTTTTGCCGAAAATTCAGCCATGTTTCGTATAATTGCTACTATACCAGCACCGGCTGAGGCCGGGAAGGAGGTAGTCTTTACAGTTAGTATAACCAACACTGGGACAGAAACCTGGATGAGTGCAGAATATTCTCTCTTTATAAAAATATATGATGCGAACAAGAATTATTTGACCGAGACTGATAAAATCAGGCAGTTTAAAGATACTGCTCCAGGTGAGGTGCTGACTGCCAATATCACTTTTGATATTCCGGTTGATTATTCAGGGACTTATCATTACAGCGTGGGTATAGAGTTTGAGAAAGAAGTATTGTTGAGCCATTATTTTATTCTTAAAATCTTGCCGTTTGTTCCTGTGCCGGAAGTCAAGAAGTGGACTGGAAATGTTCAAATAGGATATCAAGATGCCCAAGCAGTTGAATCGGCGACTAGTTTGAACCTGCGCGTGGTTAATCTGCTGCCACGAGGCAGCTATTTAAAATTCTCTACTTCTGGCCAAAGTACCCTAACTACTGACCCGAAATTAAGTAACTTCCTTATTTCTTATCATTCGAAGAAGCTGGACATATCAGCGGGGGATTTTACTAGTGCTTTATCACCCCTTACCCTCAATCGTTCGAGGGGGATAAAGGTAGAAAACAGACTAGGGAGGGTCAGTCTGGTGGGATTAGTAGGCTCGTCCCAGAAGACATTTGAGGGTGATTTATATGGTCTAAGAGGATCCGCTAACCTGACCGATAACTTTGAGTTAGCAGCTAATTATGTTCAAGGAAATAAGGGTCAGGACTCTACTGCTAGTCTGGAGGCTGAATTTGCTTTAAGTCCTGAGATAACTTTATCAGGGGAGTATAGCTGGAGCAGTTATGAGGGAGAGGAGACAGGATTGGAAAGAAAAAGAGGAAATACTTTTCGGGTGGCAGCTTCAGCTTATTTGGAAAAACTCACCCTTGATGGCTCTTACGAAAAGACAGGCCAGAGCTTCTTCTTACTATCAAATCCAAGTTTATCAGGCGGCGGTGAAGAATACGACCTCTATGCGGACTACTCTTTCACTGATTACATCAACGGAGCGCTCTATTATAACCAATACGACGTGAATCTACCCCAACAGGGAGATATTTTCAGATACAGTTTGGCAGATGCCAGCTTATCATTCTCCCTCCCTAGGCTGCCTTCCTTGACCCTCAGTTAC
Organism: bacterium; assembly: GCA_046758525.1. Taxonomy (GTDB): domain Bacteria; phylum Aerophobota; class Aerophobia; order Aerophobales; family AE-B3A; genus AE-B3B. The sequence continues at coordinate 13 of JBHIAL010000218.1, read as the reverse complement.
GATATAAGCGAGA
>JBHIAL010000217.1:0-3043 GCA_046758525.1 bacterium | reverse complement strand
AAAGGAGTGAAAAAGATTTTAATTAGCCTATCGCATGATAGGAATTACGCTATAGCTCAAGCCATAGCAATTGGAGAGGAAAAGAATCGATGATGAAGGTGGTTACCTCGCAAGAAATGCAAAAATTAGATGAACTTGCCATAAAGACGATAGGAATACCTAGCATAGTGCTTATGGAAAATGCGGGTATCAAGGTAGTAGAGGCAATAGAAAAAGAATACTCTCCACTTCCTGGAAAGTCTGTCTATATCCTCTGTGGTCCCGGTAACAACGGAGGAGATGGGATGGTAGTGGCCAGGCATCTTTTTAACCGGGGAGTGATAGTGGAAGTGTTCCTTTTGGCCGAGAAAACCAGGATCAAAGGAGATGCATCCATAAACCTATCCATAGCTGAGAAATTGGGGATTGGGGTAAAGAAAGTTAACTCTGCTCAGGACCTAAAACTCTTACACCAGGAACTCAACCATGCTGACATAATTGTAGACGCTCTTCTGGGAACTGGTTCTACTCTTCCCCTTAGAGGATTAATGAGAGAAACCGTTAGCCTAGTCAACCAGTGCTCAAGATGTACTATAGCTGTAGATCTTCCAACCGGCTTAGATGCTGACACGGGTGAGGTACCGGGAGAGGCTATTAAGGCAAATCTTACGGTGACCTTTGCCTACCCCAAAAGGGGATTGTATCTTTATCCAGGCATAAACTATGCGGGAAAAATAGAGGTGGTGGATATCGGAATTCCTTCTTCTCTAGGCGAGGAAAAGGTCAGATGCAATCTTCTTACCTCTTCTGACATTCAAAAAGATTTATTTTATAGAAAACCTTCTTCTCATAAGGGAAATTTTGGGCACCTTCTGGTAATTGCTGGTTCACCTGGCATGACAGGAGCAGCTACCTTAACAGCTCTTTCTGCTCTGAGGGTAGGGGCAGGTCTGGTAACGTTAGGAATTCCGGAAAGTTTAAATCCAGTCTTAGAAATTAAACTGACTGAAGTGATGACTTTGCCTCTTCCCGAGACTCCACAAAAAACTTTGTCTTCCGAGGCATTCGGAAAAATTAAAGAATTTAGTGGTAGATGTAGGGCAATGGCTTTGGGTCCGGGTATCTCGGTAGAGAAGGAGACTAAAAAGCTGGTGAAAATGATTATGCGAGGATTAAACATTCCTCTGGTTCTTGATGCAGATGGAATAAACAACCTTGTGGGTGAAATTTCTCTACTGCAAAAATATGGAGCCCCTTTGGTCATCACCCCTCATCCGGGGGAGATGAGCAGACTTTTAGAAATTGTAGAAGAGGTTCAAAAGAATAGAATTGAATCTACTGTGGCTCTGGCTAGAGTAGCCGGAGCCATCGCCGTACTAAAAGGGGCAGGAACCATAATAGCTGACAAAGAAGGTGACAGCTGGATCAACTCCACTGGCAATCCAGGAATGGCTAGCGGAGGAACCGGGGATGTTCTCACCGGTATCATTGGTGGTCTATTAGTACAGGGATTCTCGCCGTTGTTAGCGGCCCAGATTGGGGTATATCTTCATGGACTCGCCGGAGACCTTGCTGCTCAAAAAAAGACAGAAACAAGCCTCATAGCTGGGGATGTCTTAGAGAATCTCCCTGACGCCATAAGGAGGGTGAAAAATGAATATTGCTGAGTTACAAAAGAAAAAAATTGCTGAGCTACATCAGATGGCGGAAGAGAGAAAGATTGAGAATTATCGCTATCTGAAAAAGCAGGACCTCATATTTAAGATAATACAGAATGAGATTGATCGCGAAAAGGAAGCTTACGGATGCGGGGTGTTAGATATTCTTGCCGAGGGATACGGATTCTTGAGATCAAACTATATCTCCGGGCCTGATGATATATATGTTTCTCCCTCGCAAATTAAAAGATTTGACCTGCGTGAGGGAGACACGATAAGTGGCCAGATTAGACCACCCAAGGAGGGCGAGAATTACTTTGCCTTGTTAAAGGTAGAGTCGGTAAATGGAAAGGATCCTGAAGAGGCAAGAGAAAGAACTCTCTTTGAAAACCTAACTCCTCTTTATCCTCAAGAACGCATCACCCTGGAAAACGCTTCCGGTGATATTTCTCCTCGTTTGATCGACCTTATTGCTCCCTTAGGAAAGGGACAGAGAGGTCTCATTGTTGCACCTCCCAAGACGGGAAAGACTATGTTGCTGCAAAAAATCGCTAACGGCATTACCGCCAACTATCCAGAGATACAACTTATAGTCCTTTTGATTGATGAACGACCGGAAGAGGTCACCGATATGCAACGATCCGTGGTCGGGGAAGTCGCCTTTTCCACCTTTGACGAGCCTCCAAAGCGCCATATCCGAGTAGCAGAATTAGTTATCCAAAAGGCCAAAAGGTTGGTAGAGCAAAAATACGATGTAGTAATTCTCTTAGATAGTGTTACCAGATTAGCTCGAGCCTATAACTTGGTTGTACCCACTTCTGGCAAAGTTCTTTCAGGGGGAATAGATGCCAATACGCTGCATCATCCCAAAAGATTTTTCGGGGCGGCTCGGAAGATAGAAGAAGGCGGAAGCTTAACTATTCTAGCCACTGCTCTGGTAGAAACAGGAAGTAAAATGGACGAGGTTATCTTTGAGGAATTTAAAGGGACAGGCAATATGGAACTACGGCTAACCCGGGAATTAGCTGAACGGAGAATTTTTCCTTCCATTGATATTAACCGCTCGGGTACCAGGAAGGAGGAACTATTGCTAAGTGAGAAGGAACTAAAAATGATATGGGCTCTCCGAGATTACCTTAATCGACAGAACCTTAAAGAGCCCATTGAGGCGATAATTGAAGTAATGAGAAAAACCGAGAACAACCAACAATTTCTGGAGATTATTTCTCATCTAGACAAAAACTCTAAGGAATAGGAGATATCATGAAAAAAGAAATACATCCACCTTACTACGACACGATTATTAGATGTGCCTGTGGTGCAGAATATAAGACCAGGTCTACCAAGCAAAACTTACATGTAGAAATATGCTCCCGCTGTCATCCTTTCTTTACCGGGAAACAGAA
>JBHIAL010000216.1:0-3063 GCA_046758525.1 bacterium | reverse complement strand
GTCTCAAAGAAGTTTGTAGAAGAGATAGAGAAATTCCTGGGATACTTGCAAGAGGGGCTATGAAAAAGATCCTGCGTACTCAATTTTGTAGATGTCCCCTCTGGCAATTCCTGATATTGAGACATCCTTTCAGAGGCAGAGGGATATTCAAATCCATCCACCACTCACTCACCGAACGCCTGGAAATAGAAACGCCGTAATCTTCCTTTGATTTTTTTCTGATCTCCCTTCTGGCTGAGAATTTGTTGAGCTCCCCCAGGACTCATATCTTCGTCCTTTATCTAATTTTATGCCCTACAGAGGTAAAAGCGTCAATTTTCTCTGCTCTAAAGTGATTAGTTTTGATGAGCAAATTTTTTGCCAACAATTGAATAATAGCAGAATATGCGTTTAAGTCAAGTACTAGAGCAGGACTCCCAAAATTCTATATAAAATCTTGAGCCTCGTCACGTAGAAAGTCCCTTTCCACTTTGCTATCTTCAGAGTTCCTCTTTAACTCAGCACTTTGGGGAAAACAATATGAAATTTTGAGGAATCTCCAGGGTTCGTTGAGTTGACACTCCCCTCAAGATGTGGCAGACTCACTGATGGAGGTGATACAAATATGAAGCCATTATCTTACACTCAGCTTCAAGAAAAGTATAGCGGGAAATTTGTTGCCACCTACAAAGGTAAAGTTATCGCCAGCGCAAAAACTTCTAAAAAGTTGTTTGAAAAGATTAAAGATAGGCTGGGCGACAAAAACCTTCTCATTCACCATGTCGATCCCAAGGAGGCTGTTTGTGTCTATTGAGTTCCCCCTTGTCAACAAGCGAACCAGTTTTGGAATCATCCCAGACTCGTTAATTCCTGTCGAGGTCTTAACGAAATTTGGTTATCAACCATTAGAATTCGTTCTTGATACTGGCGCTGATTTCACTATGCTCCCGCACCATATGGCTGAGGTAATCGAAGTTGATTTATCAACCTGTCCTCAAAGTCGCTCTTATGGCATAGAAGGCGATGGTGTAAAGGTATATGCAAGTCAAATTCAAATTAAAATTGGTCAAGTAGAATTGAAGGTAAGGTGTCTCTTTTCTGAAAAAGAAACCACCCCTTATATTCTGGGCCGGGCAGACATCTTCTCCAGATTTAACATCGTCTTCGACAATCGAAACAAAAAAATCAAATTGACAAAGATCAAATAGATACCCTTCCTTTGCCTTGGTCTGGACCGCATCTCCATCCCCGAAGTAGCCTTTCCCTGGTTTGGGGAGGGGGTGGCTATCTTTTCTTAGATTAAGGTTATTAAAATCGTGAGCCATCCCTGCCGCCATCTCTCCTAGAGCTTTGAGCCTTTCTGATCGGATGAGAGCCTCCTCGGCCTTCTTGCGCTCGGTGATGTCTCGAGAAATATCCATAGTGCCTATTACTTGGCCCTTCTCATTATGTCGAGGTATCTTGGTAGCCGAGAGCAAATGCTCAGTGCTATCTGCCTGTGTAATCTTCTCCACCTTGTCGATCAGCGGTCTATTAGATTCCATTACCTGATTATCATCGGCAAAAGCCTCTTTCGCTTGCTGCTGGGAAAAAAGTGGAGATGCATCTCTGGTTGACTGCAAGTTTTTTGCCGACTAATAAAAAACAAAGCCATCTAGACTGTCTCCAAATGGCTCATTTATTAAGGATTCATGCGGAGAGAAATGAGTAGATTTCCTTGCCCAGAATGAGTATACTTTATTTTATGATTCTCCTGTTTATGGACAAATTTGTACCTCCTTTCTTAATATGGCTGGAAATTATTCAATTTCAGCCACTAGAAGGATTCATGAGATGAACATTTTTGTGCACCGAAGGGAAGGAGACCCGGGAATTTTCTTTTCTTTGTTGCAAGAGTGTTTCCTGCTTGTCGTCCAGATTCCTTTTACTTTCTTGAAGTAATAATTCCTTATTTTCTTATTTTTACTTTGTTAAGGAAAAAATTGCTCCAAGAAACTTCAAAATGCCGGTTGACTTTTTGGGAATATTTAGTATTATACACATAATGATGTGTCTATGTAGAAACTGAATGGAGGTGATGTGAATGTCTGTCTTAACGAAAAGGGCACAAATCCTATTTTCTCCTGAGGAGTACGAGCTATTGAAGAAACTGGCCGTTTCAACAAAGTCCTCGGTGGGGGAATTGGTGCGAAGAGCAGTAAAAAAACAATATCAGATAGCAGGAAGAAAAGAGAAAATCCAGGCTGCTGACCGTCTTTGTCGAAAGAAAGAGCTTCCTGTGGAAGATTGGAGAAAGATGGAAGTAGAAATTATGCAAAGATGGAAGGAAAAGTGACTATATCCTTTATTGATGCCAATATTATTATGTACACTGTGGGTAAGGAACATAAATATAAAAAGCCTTGTTCTCTTTTGATAAGGAGAATAGCAGAGGAAAATATTGTAGTGGCTAGTGATACAGAGATTCTTCAGGAGATAATGTATCGTTATTGGCTGACCAGTTCCTTTGAGAGAGCCCGAGAGACCTATAACGATTTTAAGAGTCTCGTTAGCTTGATGTTTCCCGTAACTATAGACGATGTTGACCTGGCCCTAGAACTACTGGAAAGACACCAGAATATTCAGCCCCGCGATGCCATCCATGCTGCGGTGATGCTAAACAACGGCCTGACCAGAATTTACAGTACGGATGTTCACTTTGATGAGATTAAAGGGATAGAAAGAATTGATCCCGTTGACTTAAGCACCGGCGCCAGCAAATAAAGAAGATGATGAGTAAATTTTTTGCCTAACCATCGCTAACCATCACTTATTCTTGACATTTGCCTGCAAAGCAGTATGATAACGATGAACTCAGCGGTAAAGGCAAAGTGACTATGATCGATCTTTTTTTAGCTCCGGGAAGATATATTCAGGAAAAGGGCGTAGCTACCAGAGTGGGAGAATTTGTCTCGGGCTTTGGCAGAAGGCCGCTGGTTCTGGCTGACAGGGTAGTTTGCGCCGAAGTGGGAGAGGTTCTTTCTGATAGCTTGGGTAAGGAAAATTTAGTCCCCACATTTGAGCAATTCCAGGGAGAATGTTCCC
>JBHIAL010000215.1:0-3079 GCA_046758525.1 bacterium | reverse complement strand
TACGAGCCCAAGATTTGGGAATACCCGCTGTCATAATACCTTTAGTCTGGCTCCTCTATAATATTGTCTATGCTTTCTCTGCCATACCAGCGGGAGTGCTTTCCGATAGATATGGAAGACGGAAAGTGCTCGCCTTTGGGTATGCTCTTTTTGGAATAGTATGCTTGGGATTTATATTAGCCCCCAGTGCCACTTATGCTTGGGTACTTTTTGGTTTATACGGGGTGTTTGTTGCCGTGTTTGAATCGGTGTCCAGAGCATTTGCCTCTGACCTTGCCACCCAAAAAATAAGGGCAACAGCCCTGGGTGTCTACCACACGTCCGTTGGGTTAGCTGCCTTTCCGGCAAGTTTTATAGCGGGCATGCTCTGGCGTTTCCGGGGCTCAATGGCTACCTTTTCGTACGGAGCTCTTCTGGCCGTCGTTGCTGCTTTACTTCTGCTTCTTATTCTGAAAGAAGGAAAATAAAAAATTTTGCTTAACTGTTATTGTTGTCACGAGCTATGTCCAGAGGGTGCTCTTGAAATTGAGAGAAGTAGGTTAGCTAAAAGATTTATGGGTTCCTACCAAGATTAAACCCCTTTGCACGTAAGTGCTGCTCAAGAAACTCTATTTCTTCAGAAGAAAAGAATCTTTCTAGATCGCTCTTCGTTTGCTGCAAGATGTCATTTTTAGATGAATAATAGATTAGAAATGTATGGATTATTAAATTAGCCATCGAAGCATCGGTCTTTTCCATATCTAATTCGTGAAGAAACTCACTGAGCTCAATCCGTAACTCCTCTTTAATACTCTGAAGATCTCTATTATATAAATTTTCGGTATCCTTGACGATTTCTATGATATATGCTACTATAATTTGTAGTAGATATTTTTTCTGACTGGGGAAAAAATGCCATTAGAGCCATATCCTTTCAGATTCAATCCCTCGGAAAAAGGCTTACGAAGAGTATTAGGAGGACTAGAGACCGAGATAATGCAAATTCTCTGGTCGAGAAAAACCGCAACCGTGAAAGAGGTGCACCAAGCGCTAACTTCCAAGAAACGTCTGGCCTACACCACAGTTATGACTGTGATGGGACGTTTGGCTAAAAAGGGCTTGCTGGCCCAAAGAAAGGTAGGTAAAGCCTACATTTACTCCCCCAAAGTAAGTAAAAATGGGTTCATCCAATCAATGATTAAAAGCGTCTTTGGTGGGTTAACCGAGGAACTCTCAGAACCCGTACTCAGTCAGTTTGTCGACTCACTTGGTAAGGAAGGTGAGACTATAATCATGGAGTTAGCGAAATTGATTGAAGAAAAAAGAGGTGAAAAATAATGCACGATGAACCTTTTCTTTTTTTCCATGAATTCAACAAACAGATTGGTATAATATTAAGCAATCCTGATAATCAGTGGTGGATTCGCTTGCTGGGGTTGTTGATGGGAATTTTGGCAATCCAGGCAATTATCAAGGTATGGAAATATTCCCGATCAACCTTATCCACTGTGCTGCCGGGGGATCTTTATTTGTGTCATGAGTTAATTGGAAAAAGGTCAACCATTGAAGCACGGGTAAAACGTTTGATTAATCCGCCGAAAAGGGGACATTTTTTGAGAAAAAGAGTTTTTGTTTTTGCGTTATTGTTTCTTTTGCTAGCAGGCTTTCTGGCTATTCAAATTGTTTGGGCCCGCCATGGGGGTCACTCAGAGTCCCCAGGATGTCAACACAATATGAAAGAGTAGCTTTATTTTGAGAGGAGCGAATTATTATTTTTTCAAAAATTTCAACTACATTGCGTAGTAGAAATGAGCGTTTCTTATCTATCTCAGGCTTCGACACAAGAAAAGAAGTGAGAAGAGATGTGGGGAAAGTATGGTGGACTCAGACTCTCAGCTAATGGCTAAATTCAAGTCGGGTGATACTGCTGCCTTTGAAGAGCTTATGAAAAAATATAAAAAGTCAGTAACCAACGTAATTTACGGATTTATCGGGGATAGAGATGAAGCAGAAGACCTGGCTCCTGAAGTCTTTCTCAGGGTGTAAAAATCGGGAAAAAGCTTTCCCCTTATTTTCAGAAAAAGTGAAATCTAACCACAAGTTTTTTCAAAGTCGGTGTCTATATAAGTAGTGAGGAGAAATAAATGAGGTGCAAAAAGATAGAGCGAAGGCTGGAAAGATACCTAGGCGGGGAGCTAAAACAACAACAGGTCAACCAGGTTAAACAACATCTTAACCAATGCAACAAATGTCGCCAAGAGGTAGATCTTTTAGCTCAGACTTCCGCTGTCCTTAGGACATGGGAAGGAATAGAGCCTTCGGATGATTTTGAAGCCAGATTTTGGCAAAGGATAGCTTTGGAAGAAAGGCAACTATTAACTCCTGGTAGCCTAGGACAACTGGCTCGAATTTTCTCACCAGTGGCAATCATCGCTGCTCTAATAATAGGGGGACTGGCATTGAGCAATTTTGTTAAAAAGAATTTCTCCTCTGAAACTATCAACTTGGCCGAAAAGAGGTATCTCACCTCATCAGCTCTGGATAGCTTCCAGAATATTCCCCCTGGCTCTTTAACCGAGGTTTACATTAAATTAGTTTCCGGAGCTATAAAGGCCAATCCATGATAAAAAAACCTATATTAATTCTGATAGTCACTTTTGTTAGCGGTTTTCTTGTCGGTTTACTCACAACAGAGCTATTAATAAAAGGGCAGTCAGCCTCACCAATCCCAGTGATATAGCCGCTGCTCCAAAAAAGGCGAACCTTATTAAAGCTTGACCAACGATTGATATCCCATCTCCTTCTTTTCCCAAAAGATTCTCTTTTGGAACTCGACAATCCTGAAAGGATAACTCTCGGCTGGAAACACCATTAAACCCCATTCGTTCATCTATTTTGCCAAAAGAAAACCCGGGGGTGGCTTTCTCTATTATTAAGATGGAGATGCCCCTCTGAGTAGACAAGGAAGTTTAAGTTTGACTCGGTGGGCTGCCTATCCACAGCCCACCTTAATAGCAAGATCCTCACCTTACTTCTTTTTAGCTGCTAGAGGAATACACCCACAACCACAGGGTCCCTTAGCCTCTTTCTTAATTTTTGG
>JBHIAL010000214.1:0-3102 GCA_046758525.1 bacterium | reverse complement strand
CGGAAGCGAGTCTGGCGAGAGCAGTGCCGCATATAAGCGATCTCGATTAAATCATAAGAGACGATTCGGTAGATGATGCGGTAGGAATTCCTGGCAGTCAAGAGTGAACGGTAACCCCGAAAGGCATCAAACATCGCCATTCCCATCTCCGGAAGATCACGCAGGAGTTCCAATTTGGCAACGATCTGATCTTGAATGGCAGAAGGAAGGGCTTCAAGTTCCCTTTGTGCCCGCGGGAGGAGTTTAACGTTTCTTGGCACGCCTCTCTCTTTTGGCTTTAAACTCCTCTAACTCAATACCCTTTCCGGTTCTTGAATCACGCTCGGCCTCAGCCAACCCCTCTCTCCAATCGAGCTGGCTCATCTCTTCCAGCGTGGCAACCATTCCCTCGTAATCTTCGTAGTTCACCAGCAACGCCGCTGGTCTGCCTCTCTGAGTAATAATCACCGGGTCCCGCGTCTGCTTTACTCCCTCGACGATCCTCTTCGCTTGACTTTGCAGCTCTGAAATAGGAATAATTTTTTCCACTTGAGAATCCCCATTCTTATTTTATGCTTAAACTTATATCTAATCCTATATCTAAGTCAAGAAGAAAGGCCCCCAGCTCCCTGTAGAATCCCCAAGTTTAGGACCAATCCTATAAGTGAATATGGGAGATTGCTCATAAAGAGAGATTAGATGTCTCTTTGGATGATAAAAGACAAAACTAGAATAATCTCACGGTCAGACTTCTTAGCACTCCTTTTCTTAATTGCAACGGTTCTGTGGTTTAATGCCGAGATTGCAGTAGGCAGCAAAGTTCCTTTTTTTCGCGATCTAGGTACCTCTATATACCCGATGAGATTCAACTTGGCCCAAAGTCTTCAGGCAAGCGAACTTCCTCTATGGAACAGGCACGTTGCTATGGGTTTCCCGTTCTTATCCAATCCCCAGGCAGGAGTTTTCTACCCTCCCCATATTGCATTTCTGCTCATGCCGTTATTTGATGCTATCCGATTCCTGTTCGTATTCCATTATCTCGTTGCCGCTGCAGGGAGCTATTTCCTATTCCGCCACTGGAACTACCCGCCCTATTTGTCTACGATAGGCTCAATCCTTTTTGCCTTTAGCGGTATAATCGTCTCCCTCAGCAATCTCATTGATCACTTCCAGGGCGCCGTTTGGATTCCTTTGGTTCTTCTCTTGGGAGAAAAATCGCTACGCTCAGCGTCGCGGAAAGACTTCCTTCTCCATATTTTAGTGTCCCTTGTGCAATTTCTTGCTGGATCTCCAGAAGTCTATGCTGTGACAATTGGGTTATTATTCCTTGATGGACTGAGGCTCAAAGGGGAGAATACCGGCATTGCCTATCGTAGACTTTTCTTTTTTTTCCTGGGTTCTATTAGTTTTGTTGCCGGGATAGCCATGGTCCAGGTTCTTCCTACCATAGAATTGTTCTTTCAGTCATGGAGATCTGAAACTATCCCATATTCAAACGTCAGTGTTTGGTCGCTCCAGCCGTTGCGCTTAGTCAATCTCTTCTTTTTAGATAAAGAGGTCAATCTTGATGCCTATAACGGACTCAATCTTTTTTTTAGTCGAGAACTTCCCTTGATCTTAAGCCTTTACATGGGGAGCATATCCCTCTTTGGTATTTGCCTTTGGTTTGTTATTGCGCCCTCAAAAGAGAGAGTCATCCTCTCCGGATTGGTCATTACTTCTTTGACACTTGCTATGGGGAGACATACGCCGGTACATCCGTATCTGTCAGAATACGTTCCTTTAGCGGGTGTAATTCGTTTCCCCGAGAAAATCTTCTTGTTTACCTTTGCTCTTCTTCTGTTTATATTACTGAGAGGCCTCTATGAATTCCTTGGGCAGAACCGCCTTTCTTCTAAGAGGTCTTTCGCAATTCTTTTGTCCATCTCCATCCCATGGCTGATTCTTTACGCCTTTTGCCGCTCTAATACTGACTCCTTGGTTCGCTTTATTGCATGGATTACTCAAACATCCACCTTTGCCCCTTCAACTCTTAAAAATGCCGCCGGTGTTATCTTCCACCTGGAAAGACAGGTCTACCTGACATTTGGCATTTTCATCCTTCTATTTTTATGGAAAATGGGAAGACTAAAGGAGACCTTATTTCGTCCCCTTATTGTCGGACTGGTATTGACCGACTTGGTATTAGCCCATCGGTCTTACCTGTTCGCTCTTGATCCAAGCCGGATTTTGGGCAATCCTAAGATCATTTCAGCTCCAGACCCTGAGCTCCATCGTCTAGTGTATGTTTTTCAACTCTCCGATCTTAATCCTAGCACTTATGTTTTCACCAAAAGGCCGTTTGCCGGGATGGTCTCCTCCGCATTTGCTACTTTGATCCCTAACGTAGGCGTTTTTTACGGTTTCGACTACATGCAAGAGTTAAATCCCTTCGGAAGAAAACCTTACAACCTTTTTCTCAAGGCAGCCCATCAACTCTCATCTGAAGGACTTTACCGCTTACTGGGTGCCTTAAACGTAAAATACATCATTAGTTTTCAGTCATTACCTAATGGGGAGATCACTTTGATCCGTCATTTTCCTGAACACCCATCCTGGCTGTATCGACTAAACCGTACAGTCCCGAGGGCCTATATTGCCTCGAAGACCATGGAGGAGAAAGAGCCTTTAAAAATATTGGAAAGACTCTCCAGTGCAAAGCTTGACCCTCATGAGTCGGTCATACTCGAGCAACCCTTATCAACCCCCACAAGGGAGAATCTCCAGACTAAAGTGGAGATTGTTCATTATACGAACCAAGAGGTAATCATCCGAGCCTCTCTAGACGGATCTGGAATATTAGTTTTAGCTGATTCCTTTTATCCTGGTTGGCGGGCATATGTAGATGGAAAAGAAGAGGAGATTCTTCGAGCGAATCTCTTCTTTCGTGCTGTCCCCTTATCGTTGGGAGAGCACCTGATAGAATTTCGCTACCAACCTCAATCTTTTACTATTGGCATAATCATCTCGCTGATTACCCTCTCTTGCATAGTTATTTGGCCTATCGATCTTTTTATTGTCAATGGAAAGAGGGCTCTATTGCGGAAAGTGTGGTTCCTCGGGAGATAACCTTCCGGCCCGAGC
>JBHIAL010000213.1:0-3124 GCA_046758525.1 bacterium | reverse complement strand
ACAGAAGGAGACCAGGGAAAATCTGGAAAAGATTTTGGTAGATCTCAGGCTTGTCAAGGATAAGGAGCTCACAGCTTTAAAGAAGAAAGAATCTTTTTATGATGAGAAGTCTCTCCTGGGCCGGGTTGATCATGAAGTATTAAAATTGGTTCCCGAAACGGTAGCCCGGCGTTATTGTGTTATTCCTCTGTCTAAGAATGGGAAGATCCTTACCCTTGCTATGACTGACCTGGATGACGTGGTAGCCATTGATACAGTTAGAACCATCAGCGGCTATGAAATTAAGGCTGTGCTGGCTTCAGAAAAAGATATAATGACGGCAGTGGAAAGGTACTACAGTGGATCTCCCGACATGGAGACAGTCCTGTTAGATCTGGTCAAGGTAAATGGACATATGGTTCAACCGGGAACCGGGGAAGACCTCAGCGAGGTTAAACTCAAAGCCAATGATCCGCCCGTAGTTAAGTTTGTTAATTTGCTGCTGCTCGATGCCGTTGAGCGAAGAGCTAGTGACATCCACATCGAGCCTGCAAGGGGAAAAGCTACTGTTCGAATTCGTATTGACGGGGTTTTGCAGGATATAACCCCTCCTCCCAAGGCCATGCATTCAGCCATCATCTCCCGCGTAAAAATTCTTTCCAATCTGGACATTGCTGAGCGAAGACTGCCTCAGGATGGTCGTTGTGCGGTGAAAATAGGAGACAGAGAGGTTGACATCAGGGTCTCCACTTTTCCTATCCTGTACGGAGAAAAGTTAGTTATGCGTCTTTTAGATAAAGAGAAAATTTCCCTGGGCCTTGAGGAGCTAGGTTTTATCCCGGACGAGCTCTCAAAGTTCGAAAAGGTACTCAAACGCCCCTATGGAATGATACTGGAAACCGGGCCCACCGGCTGTGGAAAGACTACCACCCTCTATGCGGGCCTCAGGCATATTAACAGTCCGGACAAGAATATTGTTACCATAGAAGACCCCATTGAATACGATTTAGCCGGGATCAATCAAACCCAGGTAAAACCTGAGATTGGTCTGGACTTTGCCAGGGGTCTTAGGGCTATTCTCAGGCAGGACCCTGATGTAATCCTGGTGGGGGAAATTCGTGACCGTGAAACGGCTCAGATTGCTATAAGAGCTGCCTTGACCGGACATCTGGTCTTTAGCACTCTGCATACGAACGACGCTGTGGGGGCTATAGCTCAGCTACAATACTTCGGTATTGAACCCTACCTCATTGGCTCTGCCGTTGACTTAGTTATAGCCCAGAGGCTGATTCGTCGCGTCTGCCCCAACTGCCGGGAGTATTATACTCTTTCTGGGGAATTTTTGCATCGACTGGGTCTGGGGGATGGGAAGAAGGGTAAGCTCAAATTAGCTCGCAGCCGCGGTTGCCGACAGTGTAGCTACACTGGTTACTTTGGCCGAATTGGTCTATTCCAGTTCTTCGAAATCAATTCTCGAGTGAAACGACTCATTTTTGAAGGAGCTGATATGCATGCCCTGAGAGCTGAGGCAACCAGGCAAGGAATGAGGACTCTCAGAGAATCTGCTATAGAAAAGCTTCGTGAAGGTGTAACCACGGTTGAGGAGGTTCTAAGCGTTACTCTTGAGGAGTAAATAATATGCCCAAATTCGCCTGTACCTCAGTAGACAGCCAGGGACAGAAGACCGAAACTCGGCATGAGGCAACCTCAATTCCGGAGGTATCCTCTTTCTTGCGAAGCAGGGGCCTCACTCCCGTCTCCATAAAGGAGGTTAAACCGGAGGCTTTTAGCTCGCAAGTAATGAAGGAACTTTCCTCTCTCCTCAGGACACGCCGGATAAAAGCGGGCGAAGTGGCGGTTTTTTTTCGTCAGTTGGCTACCATGCTGGAGGCAGGAGTAAATTTATCAGAATGCCTTGACAGTCTTTCCTCTCAAACAGAGAACAAGAATTTTGCCCATCTTTTAAGACAGACAAGACAGTATGTAGCCTGGGGACGGAGATTCTCCCAGGCTTTATCCGAATATCCGCGCATATTCCCTCCCCTGGTTACGGAGATGATAGCGGTGGGAGAAGAGGCCGGATTGTTAGACGAGGTAACCTCCGAGGTGGCCAGTTACCTGGAAGGTCAAATAGACCTGAAAAAAAAGGTGGTGAATGCCAGTAGATACCCCATGTTCATCACTGGTTTCTTTTTGATAGTAGTGGGAGTAATGGTCTTTTACCTCATTCCCCAATTTAAGCAGATATTTGCCTCCTATGGAGCTGAGCTACCGGCCATTACCCGCTTTGTCATAAATGCAAGCGATTTTTTCGTAAGGAACCTTCCCTATGAAATAATTCTGGTTCTGGGACTGGGGGTGCTTGGGTTTGGATATTTACGAACCGCTAAAGGAAAAGGCATCCTGGATAGGATTAAGTTAAAACTGCCCATAGTGGCTAAATTAATTTATTATCTCATATTGGCAAGAATATGTCGCACCTTAGGCATACTGCTGCACAGTGGAGTTCCTCTGGTAGATGCCCTTGATCACACCGCCGCCGTGGCTGAAAATGTAGTGGCAGAAAATGCGATAAGGGAAATTCGGGAAAGGATTGTTGAGGGCTCTACTTTAGCTCAAGAAATGAGGAAACAGAGCTTTTTCCCTCCTCTGGTGACCGGAATGATCCACACCGGTGAGCGATCAGGGACCCTCAGCGACATACTGCCCAAAGTAGCTGACTTTTATGACCGAGAGCTGGATTACAGGATAAAAGCCCTAACCTCGACTCTGGAGCCAATTCTCATCATCGGCCTGGGAGTACTGGTGGCCTTTTTTGTAATGGCTATGTATTACCCTATCTTCAATCTAGGCAAAGTCATGAGGTAGGAAACTAAAACGAATAGGATGTAAAGGAGGTGGTGACCAGGCATCACAAAGATAGAACGAAAAATTAAATCTTTTTTAACTATTGGAGGCAAAAGATATGAATTGGTTAATGAGGATTTTAGCTAAGGGTAAGAAAGGAAAGAAGGGATTCACTCTCATAGAGCTGATGGTAGTGGTCATCGTGGTAGGTATCCTGGCGGCAGCGGCTATCCCAATATACCGGTTTGCCATGAGTAGAGCCTACAGCTCGGAAGCAAAAGCTACTATGGGTACCATA
>JBHIAL010000212.1:0-3125 GCA_046758525.1 bacterium | reverse complement strand
AATATCCAACTTAAAAAAGCTCCCAGCGTTGAGTGGTCAGCTCGTCGCTGGGAGGGAATCCTAAAATTAACACAGCGGCGATAATATTTGTATGAAATTTGGAAAGAGCGCCAATTTTTATCAATGAGTTTGTAAGTATTCAGTGAACCCTGTCATTTTTGGTAGTCGCAGGCTTTAGCCTGCGCACCCTAAAGGGTGCGGCTACCCTGAGAATTCAATGTGACACGGCGTTTACTGAGCATTTACATGAGTTTTTTCCCTCTAGTGAGAGTGGTCTACCTTCTCGAAATCCAGAGGTTTTCCATAAAGCAGAAGGTGGAAATCTCGTAGGGAGTTCTCAGTTTGTTTTTTATACCTCTGCTTTAATGGGAAACGAAAAAAAGTGGGGTTCCCATAGTATGGTAGGACACTTTTTAAATTCTGACATTAAAAGATAAGGAGGTAGAGGGATGTTAGGCTGCAAAAGGGGTCGAGAAAGGATTCAATCTCGGGGATTTACCAAAACGATAGTATTGCTAGTGGCGGCTATAATCATAATCTTTGCCGCTTCAGGGGTGGGTGCCCAGGAAAAAGCTACCGGAACCGCTTCTGTGTCTGGGCAGGAGGTTATTACTTTGAATGTTACCCAGATGGATCTCCAGGATGTGCTGAGACTGATCGCTGAGAAAGCTAATTTGAACATCATCATCAGTAAAGAAGTGGCCGGTTCGGTTACTGTGCGTCTTAGGAATGTGGATCTCTGGCAGGCACTGGGGGCTATTTTAGAGACCAACGGGTTTACCTATCGAGAGGAAAAAGGAATTATCCGAGTAGTTAAGTTAGGGGAGATTATTGAGGAGAAACCAATGCTGGTGACTGAAGTTATCCCCTTAAAATACGCTGAGGCGGAAGAGATGAAAAAAGCCTCTGAGCACCTTCTTTCTCCTTCGGGTACCATGGAGATAGATGCTCGGAGCAACGCTCTGGTTATCACAGATGGTTCCGAGAATATTGAGAAAATTCGTCAGTTGGTAGCCAGACTGGACACCGGAATGCCGGTGTTTAATCTGATGGGAATTCTATCTGCTCCTGATCATTCCCTGGCTATGATCAATAACAGAATTTTGAAAGTAGGGGAGACGATAGGGGATTTCACAGTTAGTGAAATTGGGGAAGATAGTGTTACTCTAAAAAGGGGAGATCAAACCATTACCCTGAGATTAAGGGAGGAACTCCGTGCTATGGAAAAATAAATCATCCATTGGAATCATCGTAATTTTACTCGCCGTACTGGGATTGGTATTGGGTTCAGGTTCAGGATTAGCCCAAGTAGCTTCAGAGAAGACCCCGACCCTTATCTCCCTGGATGTAAAACAGATGGATCTCCAGGATGTGCTAAGACTGATGGCTGAGAAAGCCAATGTTAACATTATTGCCGGAAGAGAAGTGGCTGGGGCGGTTACTCTGCGTCTTAGGAATGTGGATCTCTGGCAGGCACTGGAGGCTGTTTTAGGAGCAAGTGGATTTACCTATCGAGAGGAGGACGGAATTATCAGAGTGGTTAAGGCAAAAGAACTCGGTGAAGTGAAGACGCCACTGCTGGAGACTAAGATCATTTTCTTAAAATTTGCCAAGGCAGAAGATGTAAAAGAAGCTTTCCAACATCTTCTCTCCGCGTCGGGAACTATGGAGGCAGATCCTACGAGCAACGCCTTGATTGTTACCGATACTCCCGAAGATATCGAGAATATTAAAAAGAAGGTAGCTGAACTAGAGGAAGCTATAGGAGAAAAGATTGGGAAGGAAGAGATTGAAGAAAAGAGGATTCAGGAGATTATCGAGAATCTCCAAAAGAAAGTGGCTGAATTAGAGGAAGCTGCCAGAGAAAAGATCGAAAAAGAAGAGCTACCTCCTCCAGTGCTGGAGAAAAAACGATTTCGATTAAACTACATAAAGGCAGAGGAGACAAAGGATATTTTGGGGAACATAATTGGAGAAGAGGGAAATTTTTTTATAGATTCTTTAACTAACTCCGTCTATGTCGAGGCTCCGTCTTCTTACATAAAAAAGGTCAAGGAATATTTCGAAGGGGCGGATGTTCCCCCCAAACGGATCATGATTAAAGCAGAATTTGTAGAAGTTCGCCTGACTGCTCTAGAAGAGCTAGGTATAAAGTGGAGATGGAAGGGAGCTTACGAGAAGTATCCTCTAGGAGCAACCTTTCGCTATCCTTATCAGACCAGGTCCGAGTCCGGAGAGATAACTCCCAGCCCCGGTCCGTCTACTCTAGCTACCGGAATGGGGATAATATTTGGCAGCGCCGAGCAGGAGTTCAGGGGAATAATAGACCTGCTCATTTCTGAGGGTAAGGCTGATTTACTTTCCAGCCCAAATATAGTTACGCTTGAGGGCCAGGAGGCGAAGATAGATGTAGGAGATAAGCATCCTTATCGGGTAACCAGATATGTAGAGGGAGTATGGGTGGAAACTATCGAGTTCGTTACCGTAGGCGCAACTCTCGTGGTTACCCCTCATATCAAAGAGAAAAAGAAGGTAGTTTTGGATATACACCCTGAGGTCAGTGAGCTTACCGGAGCGCCTCCCTTCGTCGGTGCTCCCCCCATAGTGGGTACCAGAGAGGCAGAGACTCGGATAACGGTGGAGGATGGAGAGACCATTGTAGTTGGTGGTCTTTTAAGGGAGACCGAGAAGAAGACCAGAGAAGGCGTTCCTTTTTTGTCTCGGCTTCCCATTATCGGTGGTCTTTTCACCCGCAAGGAAATTACCAGGGAAAAAACTGACCTTTTGGTCTTTATCACCCCCTATATTCTATCGGAAAGGCTAGAAGAGGAAAATATAGTAGAAAAACGCAAACCCTTAAAAGTTCAAATAGAGGAGCTCTATCAAAAGGGCTTGGATTATAAAAAACTTGGAGAATATGAGAAAGCACAGCAATGTTTTGAGGAAGTTATAACGAAAAGCCAAATGTATGGTCTCTCTGATTATCTAAAATCTGCAAAAAAAGAACTATCCAGAGTTAAGGGATCAGAGAAAGAACTAAGGAAGATGCAGGAAGAAAAAACGATAACGGGAAAACTGCCGCAGACTCCCAAGGAACCAGCAAAAAAGAAGAGAAAAGGATTCGT
>JBHIAL010000211.1:0-3125 GCA_046758525.1 bacterium | reverse complement strand
GCTAGCTGCATAATCGTTCCTAGAAGATTATCCCCTATTGGAAGCAACTGCGAAAGCTGCGGCATTATCAATCGAAATCACTCAGTGAAAGACAGTAAAGAGAGGGTAATAAATCTTGAGGAATTTCCCTCAAGTTTATGAATCAAGTGTAGTAAAATCTAAGTTAGTAATTGTTTTAAAGGAATTGTCTAAGTTTTCCTAGAGCTTTCCCAGAATTCAAAGAGGTTTAGGTTTTGCGATAAGTAGGCTTAATGTAATTGTCTAGGTTTATCTCTATTCCACAAGTATGACATTTTAGTTTAGCCTTAGTGTTAATAGTCCCTAATGAATAGGGTTATTACAATTGTAGCATTTTCGTATTTGAGAGTAACAAGTGAAACACCTTTTACCTTCTAGTTCCTTAGCAATATCCATAGGTGTTAAGCCTAGTTCAAAGGTTAGTTTTTCGATAACAGTTAGAAGCAATAGAACCCTTTAAAAGGTTTCAAGTTTGAGACAAGTTCCCTAAGTTCTGATCCTTTTTAGTTGTTTTCCCAATCTTTCCCTTCCCTAAAATGCTTAAAGAGCCCCTAACCCTCCGAGAGGTCATCTTTTTTAAATAAAAGGACACTGTGAAAGAGAGAATATTTTCTTTGCCTTAGGAATCCCTAGAAAATAGAAGTTATTTCTAACAGTGCTCTGAAGGAAATATTAGGTGGAAGTAGTTCTTTTCCTCTAAGAAGAATTCTAGTCTCAATGTATCTTTTTAAGATTTCATTGTATTTAATTGCTTCTAAAGCGCCTTTTTCAATAAAACTTCCTAGATTCGTCTTTCTTCCTTTCTTAGATTATTCTTCAAGTCTAATAATTTCTCTACCTTATCTCTATGAGCGCTGCTCAGCTCTTAGGCACACTGGTTCTCCTTTATCATAAAACACTAATAGTTTATAGGGAGGATCTACATCTAGCTGTCAAATCGTTGGGAGGATATCCGATTTCCTACTAGATGTTGACGTTTTAGCATGCTTAATGCTTTGAGGAGTACTTCTGTTTTTGGGTTTTTCCTGTTTAGTCTTATGATTCTCATGCGGCCGTAGTACTGGCTCTCAACGATATATTCTTGTTCCAGAATTCTGAGGTTACGGTTCACTTGGGTGTAGGTGCTATTAACTTTACGTATAAGATCCATCATATGGGTCTGTCCCACTCTTGAAAGGGTCTCTAAAATCTTCTGCCTGCACGAAGAAGCCATCAGTCGTCCCAAATCCAAGAGGCATCCTCTCCCTAAAAACTGATGAAAAATCATCCTTATAAGGAAAACGAAAAAACTGATGGTAGAGAGAGAAAAAACTGAAAGTAATCTTACGAATACTTTCACGTATCTCTGCATTTCGGAAACATTTCGTCTTCTCTAAATAGTTACAGAGGGAGCTCATTGTGAGCGCCGAGTGAGGGGCGCAATGAAACAAATACCCAACTTAAAAGGAGGTGAGAGAAATGGCAGTATCGAGGTTTTACGCAGTAACCTCAGCTTCTATAGTTCTGGTTATCCTCCTGCTACTAGTTCCAGTTGGAACTGTAAGCGCCTACCCGTACGGTCCATATCAACGCACAAGAATCATGACAGTAGTAGATAGCGAGACTAATGAGGAAATATATAGGGTTACTATGTACGTGGAATACTATGATTACGTCTACACGCTGGAGGTCAAAGTTACAAAAGTCGCCGTGACACTAACGTTTCTACATAATCCGAACGAGTGTCCATATGGTTATGATGGATATGGTGAGGTGGAGTTTGTTGAGCTAGCGATAGGGAGGGAACCTTGGAACTCGGGTGCGTCTCTGCGCAAATACTGGGGAGCCTATTCTCTAGAAGGTGAAACACTTGTTTATTACGGCGATACCAAGACATATCAAGCATACCCGAACATGTTTATGCCTCTTAAACCCGGGGCTTCAGAAGAAGGTGACATTTGGAAGGTGTTGCCCAGTAATCCTATGACTTGGCGTCTTATAGCCGACGGTTTGCACTTTTACGCCAGCATACATATTTCCCTTGGACCCGCCCATATTAGAGATCAATGGGCAATGCAGTATCACCACACAGACCCGGCACCACTATTGTATTATCACGCTGCAATGGCGTAGTGTAGGTAATTTGTGAGATATCTCCACGATTCAATCTGAGTTTCAAGGTTTCTGAAATGGGGTAGAATTTGTAAGGCTATTAACGTGAAGCCCTCGACAACCCCTTTTTTGTTTTTTAAAAGAGTCTTTAGAAACGTCTATGATACGACATATTTTCTATCCTATCATACATCCTTTTTATTGAACAAATAATCAGAGAACGGTTAAAATGTTCAGTATGATGTGAACCCAAAAGGTTAATATTCTTAAAAACAAGAACAAGAGCGAAAAAGATGTGGTCTATACAAAAGAAAAGATATCTACAAGTTTTTTTAATTAGTCTAGTAATTTCTATCGCCTTGGGATTAATAGTAACATATTTTACATTAAATATCCATCCACTTGAATATCCTAAGCCTCCCACTCGTGATGTAGCATATTGGGGATTTCCTTTCGCTTGGCTTAAACAAAGCATTTATGATTGGCCAGGTCCAAAAAATGAAATTATTTGGTCAGGGTTTGCACTTGATACACTCTTCTGGACTTTAGTACTTTTTATTCCTATTACAATTTTATATGTATTGGTCATGTCATCTTTTCTGAAGAAACAACGCTGTCCAGTGTGTGGAGCAAAATCTATCGAGAAAAATCCCAAACAATGGATTACCGCACCAGGTACAGGAAGGCTTCGCACTCCTATAACTTTTACCAGCCGATACAAGTATCGATGTCGAAAATGTCAACATGAATGGGAAGATTGAAGCATAAACCCGAGAAAGCTGTGGAGGACAAACTGCGTTTAGGTTCCTATTAAAGGTTAAATTCTCTTGTATAAAGAACGTATATTTCCTTGATTTCCTTCTTTCTTTAAATAATTCTATTAGTAAGAATCTATTACACTTTTTGAGGAACCCCATAATTAAATTTGAGGATTTTCCCTCTATTTGTATCGTGTTGAGTGGTAAGATGTAAATTACAACTGTTTAGAGAACGACAAATTTAGCTGGCAGAGTTTC
>JBHIAL010000210.1:0-3130 GCA_046758525.1 bacterium | reverse complement strand
CACTTCTATGATCCTGCGGCGGGGCCAGGCCATGTAATGAACATAGACTGGCTGGAAAAAACGATGGCGGCTTTTGAGAAGGAAAATCCTAAATTCAAGGTGGAGTTTGAGTGGGTTAAATGGGATGAGATAGACATCAGGTCCATAAGAGATTATGCGGCTGGAATTCCTCATGATGTTATGATGAGTTCCCCTCAGTTGATGCCCAAACACTTTATTGCCGGTGACTATCTGGATCTCACATCTTACGCGGCAAAATGGCCAAAGGCAAGAGCAGAAGATATCAATTGGACTCCTGTTTGGAAAAAGGTCTTCCCCTTGGGGATACCTCTGGGAATACATACTAGAACCACCGTCTACCGAAGAGACCTCTTTGAAAAATACGGGCTTGATCCTGACCGAACACCGGAAGATCTTGAGTCATTGGTCAAGTATGCTCAATTCTTAACCAGAGACACCGATGGTGATGGAAAGACCGACATCTGGGGGTTGGGGATGTACTTTGGTCCCGAACGCGCCACCATTGAACTCTATTTTGCTCCCTATGTTTGGAATTTCGACGGAAAACTATGGGATCCTGAGACTAAGAGAGCAGATTTTGCTTCAGAAGCTGGAGTCAAAGCGACAAGGTTCGTCTACGATCTGGTGAATACCTACAAGGTTACCCCTGAGTGGGCTGCGGTTGGAACCTACGATGAGGTGGGATTGATAAATTTTCTGAACGGTACATATGCCATGTTTACAGGATTCGGAAGCTACTGGATTGGACCTCTGGAGGACAAAGGTTGGGTCACGGGGATCTTTCCCCCTAAGTCCTGGGGAAAGGCGACAGTGGCTGATGTATTTGTCGCCGCCACCAAACCTCATGCGCAGTTTACCAATGCCTGGGCGCTTTCCATAAACAAACTTAGCAAGTATCCAGATGAAAGCTTCAAACTCATAGACTTTATAGCTACCCCCGAGCGACTCATCGACTTTCCGGATGCTGGACTTCCAACTCTCTTGAGTTTATGGGATACGCCAGAGTTACAGACCGACTTCTACCAAGAGTGGCTTAAAGCAGCTGCACAGGGAAGAGCAATGCCGTACACAGCTAATTATGGAGAATTAGCTGATACAGTAGCGGCCGCTCTTCAAGAGATATTGATCAAGAAGGTACCCATTGAGGCGACGTTAGAGAAATTTGAAGACGAATATAATGCCAAATACGCGGGAGAGTAAGATCAATTAAAGCCGATGGAAAGAAGCAGAAAACAGATGTCGTCCAAAAAAGGGGGCTTGTATATCCTTTGGGAGTACAAGCTCCCTTATCTTTTTTTGCTGCCCAGTGTTGTCCTCTTGATATTTTTCTTAGCCGCACCTTTGGTTTCCGGAATTTATATGAGCTTTCAAAAGATCTCTTTAAGAGGCATCTCGGAATTTGTTGGATTCAAAAATTATCGCTTGCTCTTGGGAGAGGAAAGATTTAGGAATAATTTACTGTTTTCTGTACTCTATGTAGCTGGAAACGTAGGATTGTCGGTCCCCCTTGCATATGCTGCAGCCCTTCTAATCACCGGTAAGTTGAGAGGAATACAATTTTTTAGGGCAATTTTTTTAATTCCATTTATTGTAACTCCCGTTGTAAGTGCAATCCTGTTTAGGTCAATGGTGAATCCCTCCTTTGGTCCCATAACAGCCCTGCTGGAGATGATAACAGGAAAGCATTACATTATTCTTGCCGACTCCACCCTAGCCATGCTTACTATAATCGGGCACAGTTTCTGGAGATCTTTTTCTTTCATTATGCTCTTTCTGGCCGCAGGAATTGCCACTATTCCTACCGAACTTTATGAAGCAGGAAAAGTGGATGGAGCCAGTGCATGGGCTAGATTCAGCCATATCACATTTCCCTTGACGAAAATCCACCTAACCATTGTGTTACTCATAATAACTATGTGGACTCTACAGGATGCAGAGACTGTGTATGCCCTAACTCAGGGGGGGCCTGGCTACAGCACAGAGGTGACTGCGGTACGTCTTTTCAAAGATGCATTTATTAACTTTAATCTGAGCTATGGAGCAACAATTGGGGTTTTCTTGCTCATGATGAGTGCTGTTTTTATGATCTTTTATTTCAAACTAATGGGTGGAGCAGAACATTACTGATGAAGGTAAAAGATACCATTAGCTGGATTGGATTTTTGCTTATCTCCGTGTTTGTGTTGTTTCCCCTCTTTTGGGGGATAAGAACTTCCTTTTCTCCTCGCTATGAAACCAGTTTGATACCAAGCAGGCTCACTCTTGAGCATTATCGATCTCTATTTGTCAGACCGGCATTCTTACTTTACTTCAAAAATAGCTTGACCGTCACCTTAGGGGCGGTAGCGCTTACCCTGCCCCTGGCTCTATTAGGTGCGTATGCTCTGGCTCGTTTCAATTTCCCAGGAAAGCAATTTGGAATTTTGCTTCTAGTATTTCCCCTGCTTCCCTTAATCGCCATCCTCGTTCCTCTGGTTTCCTATATGTATAAACTGGGAGTCTACGACTCATTTATGGCTCTGATTTTGGTCAACAGTGTCTTTAATATACCCTTTGCCCTGTGGATGCTGAGAAATTTTATTCTAAATACTCCGGTGGAGATTGAGGAAGCGGCACTCCTGGATGGTTGCTCAAAGATAGGTGCTCTTTGCCGTATTGCTCTGCCCTTGATGCTCCCCGGCATGATCGCCGTCATTGTCTTTGTCTTCATAACTACTTGGAACAACTACCTGTACGCAGCTGCTCTTACTTCATCTATGTCGGTGAGAGTTTTACCCCAGGCACTCTTATCATTCATTGGGACATGGGGCATGTACTGGGAAGGTCTATGTGCAGCAGGAATCTTAACTTTAATACCTCCTCTGGTTCTCTTTTTATTTTTTCAAAAGTGGTTCATAGCTGGCTTATTTGCCCAGTGGTCAAGATGAAGGGAGTTTCCCATGACAGACAAAAAGCGGATTCACATTGTGTCTCATACTCACTGGGACAGAGAATGGTATCTTACCTTAGAAGAGTACCGCATAAAACTGGTTGACTTGGTGGATCATCTTCTTGATATTCTGGAAAAAGATCCAGACTATCATTATTTTATGCTGGATGGGCAAACTGT
>JBHIAL010000209.1:0-3135 GCA_046758525.1 bacterium | reverse complement strand
CATCAGCGTTATAGCCAATGGAGGATACCTGATTAGGCCCTATTTGATAAAGAAAATAGTAAGCCTGAGAGGCGATCTTATCAAAGAATTTCAACCTCAAAAAATGAGAAGGGTTCCTCTTTCTTCAGCTACACTCAATTTTCTAAGAAGATCCTTAAGAGACGTGGTGCGGGAAGGGACGGGGTGGCGGGTAAAAAATAAAATAGTGGAAATTTCCGGGAAAACCGGTACGGCAGAGGTATCCGAGGGAGAGAAACCCCATAACTGGTTCATAGGTTATGCTCCGTCCACTGATCCCCGTATGGCTATCATCGTTTTGGTTGAAAATAGGGAAGAAGATATACAGATTGCTTCTCAGATTACCAGGAAAATTTTTTCTCAGATCTTCAAAAAAAATGTACACTGACCCTCGATCATACGATTGGCCACTTTTATTGGCTATCTTAGGTCTTTCTCTGGGTGGACTTTTCCATCTTTACACCATTGCCTTTACCCGTCAATCTTACTATTTTTTCCGCCAGATAGCCTGGGTGGGGATAGGAACTGGAGTACTATTTCTATCTTCTTATCTTCGGATCAGTCTCTGGGAGAAGGCAGCTTATCTTTTTTATTTGGCAGTTTTTATTACCCTCCTTTTGGTACTATTTAAAGGAGAAGGTGCTCATGGCGCACAGAGATGGCTCAAGCTGGGTATATTTAGTCTCCAGCCCTCCGAGTTTGCTAAACTCAGCCTCATCATTGTTTTAGCTAAGTTGCTGGCCACCAAAGATAATATAGGATGGAGACAAATAGGTCTATCTTTTTGTTTTACTTTGCCCTTCCTTATTCTGGTGGCTATGCAGCCTGATCTGGGAACTGCCCTTATTTTGCTTCCACTTTGGCTGGGGATGCTCTTTTTGGCTCGTGCCTCTCTGGGAAGGCTCCTGGTGGTTCTGGGAATAGGGGCATCTTCCTTCCCCTTTTTTTATTTATTTCTACGCCCCTATCAAAAGATGCGCATTCTAACCTTTTTAAATCCTGGTCGGGATCCCCTTGGCACAGGGTGGGCTGCCCTGCAGTCTAAGATTGCTCTAGGTTCAGGCAAATTAATGGGCAAAGGTATGGGGGGAGCTCTTCATACCCAGCTCCGTTTTCTTCCTCAACCCTTTACGGATTTTGTATTCGCCAGTATTGGCGAAGAGTGGGGATTTATGGGAACGGGGATCTTTTTAGGACTGTATTTTCTCATTATAACTAGAGGCATGAAGATAGCTAGACAGTCTGCCAGTGGTTTTGCCAGGCTGGTAAGTGGGGGGGTGATCACTCTATTATTTTTCCAGGTTTTTATTACCGTGGGAATGGTGGCAGGGATCATGCCTGTTACCGGTATGCCTTTACCTCTGGTAAGCTATGGGGGAAGTTCTATTATAATGTTTCTTCTGGGGATGGGATTATTGCTCAGCGTAAAGAGATTAAGGGAATAGATTCTTGACAGCTAACTTTTGCACGAAACTCATCCTATTGAATTTTTGGAATCTCTTGGAATCCGCAATATTTGCGTTACTAACGATCTATGTAAGGAGCAGAAAGATTAATTTCAAAATCACAGATTCCACATTTAAGGTAGCCGCAACCTTTAGGTTGCGCTATTTTACGCAGGCTAAAGCCTGCGGCTACCTACCAATTTTTTCGTGCAAAAGTTAGGTGGATAGATTTTACCCAGGCGTAAAAGTTAACCATGATAATGGGTGAGCATGGCTGGGGGAAAATTAAAGTTTTGTCTAAATCTGCCGATAATAAAGATAGAGTTATTGAGGAATAAGGGTTTTTCTCTTGCTCTCGTCGCTTCGGAGCGGTGGAACCTGAAATGGCGGTATAGCTGGCTTATGCAAGACGAGAACTTGACAATTAACAGTTTCTGATTATAATAAGAATGATCTTTTAGGTAATGAGGAGATAGCCGAAAAAGGCAAACTATTCGAAAGAATGGGACGCAAAGCTGCAGACCGCGAGGCGGTGGCTGAGTTACCAAAGCTATCCAGTGTTTAAAAGAGAGAGCCCATTTTTTTGCCTGGAAAAATGGGCTTTTTTATGAAACGTCTCATCTGGTTTAGATCCAGCTCTGCATCGCCTTAGCTCCCAGGAGCTAAAGGCCGGTCTCGAAAAAGGTAAACCACCTGAAAAGGTGGGGCACAAAGCTACAGGACCGAAAGGTCGGCTGAGCTACCGAAAGGCCGATGAAAAAAGAGAAAACTTTTATATTGGTGGTGCTGGCTCTAATCCTGCTGGGTTGGGGGGTTGCATCGGAAGCCCCCGGACAGGCCCCAGTCAAAACCGATAATACCGATCCTTCCCTGAATCCTGAATCGAGCTTGACGTTCCTAAAGAGCCTAAACTGGTTAAGATATCTTGCCAGCGGCGAGAGGTCTGCTTTACATACAAAGTCAGTGCCTTCCTCTCAAGACAATGGCACTACCATTACTTCAAAAACTGAGACCCAATACGCCGTTATCTATGGTTGTGATGGGGCAAAAATTCCTTCCTATCTGCTGGCCAATTACTTTGATCTATCTTAACTGGAACAACTTGTTTTTTCTCCATAAAGACTGTTATTAATAAAAGCAATTCTAGTTAAGAGGAGGGTAGGATGAATAAGGCAGAATTAGTAGAAGCTGTAAGTGGTAATACAGGACTAACAAAGAGGGCATCTGGAGAAGCGATTGGTGCAATGACCGCAGCAATAACCAACTCCCTCGCCAGAGAAGAAAGAGTCACTTTAGTGGGCTTCGGTAGTTTTCAGGTGATGGAAAGGAAAGCAAGGAGAGGAGTAAATCCCCAAACAAGAAAAACTATTCAGATACCGGCCAAGAAGGTGCCTAAATTTGTACCAGGGAAGCGTTTGAGGGCAGCGGTAGGGTAAAATAGTGAAGCATGAGACTATGAGTCAACCTCTAAACTCTTTAAATGCAGGCATCTACAGAAAGGACTTGATACCGGAGGGGATTACCGAAATGAGAACTGGAGATATAAGATAAACTTGACAGTCTTAAATACTTCTGTATATTCACTTCACTCGGGGAGGGACGGGAATGACTTCTGGTTTCAGGGATTTACTAAAGAGAGAAGGGCCCATCATTTTTGACGGGGCAATGGGAA
>JBHIAL010000208.1:0-3136 GCA_046758525.1 bacterium | reverse complement strand
TGCTGGAAGGAGATAGGGCTGGATTCCAAAAAAAGGGGATGCAGATTGATCTTGGAGGTATCGCCAAAGGTTATGCAGTGGATAGAGCCATAGAGTCATTGAGAAAAAATGGCATAAGACGAGCTCTGGTCAATGCGGGGGGAGATTTGTACGCTTTGGGAAGCGGTCCCGGGAAAGAAAAATGGCAGGTAGGAATCCAGGACCCCCGTGAGGAGGATAAACTCCTGGGCATCATCAAGGTAAAGGATGTTGGAGTGGCAACTTCAGGAGATTATCGAAGGTACTTTACCATAGAGGGAAGGCGATTTTCTCATATTGTAAATCCTAAAACCGGCCAAACTGTCCAGGATGTTCCTATGAGTGTAACTGTCATTGCCCCCGATGCTACGACTGCCGACGCTCTGGCTACCGGAGTCTTTGTCCTAGGACCACAAAAAGGAATAGAGTTGATAGAGAGCCTTCCTCAGGTTGAGGGAATGATAGTTAGTGAAGGGATGAAGAGGATTAGCTCTAAAGGATGGGCACATTTTCAAGATTGACTTTAACCTTAAATGGGGTACAATTAACCAAAAGGGATGACTTAAAATGAGGCGAGCATGGATCTTGCGTGATCAACTGGACCGGGAAAGGCGTGATTTCCTTTCTAAAAAGTGGAATGCATCTCCTCTGGTGGTTCAGCTCCTACATAATCGGGGAATAGATCAGGAGGCGGTAGAGGGATTTCTCCGTCCTTCCTGGGAACATCTACACGATCCTTTTCTCATGAAAGGGATGGACCTCGCCACTCACAGAATCCTTAAGGCTGTATCTGACCGCGAGAAAATTCTAATTTATGGTGATTATGATGTAGATGGAGTTACGGCTACCTCTCTTTTACTCCTTTTCCTTCGCAGTCTGGGAACTGCTGCCTATTTCTATATTCCCCAAAGGGAAAGCGAAGGATACGGACTGAACAGAATTTCCGTACAAAAAGCTGCCAAGGAGGGAATAGATCTGGTCATCACCTGCGACTGTGGAATTTCCTCCTTCCAGGAGGTGGAGTATGCCCAAAGTTTGGGATTAGAGGTGATTGTTACAGATCATCATCGAATTAAAGGATCTCTTATACCCTCCTGTACAGTTGTTAATCCCAATCAGCCAGATTGTTCTTATCCTTTTAAGGAATTAGCCGGAGTTGGAGTCGCCTTTAAACTGGTACAGGCCTTAGCCCAGAAGCTTTCCCCGAGAACGGTAGACCCATCAGAATATCTGGATTTGGTAGCTATTGGAACCATTGCTGATGTTGTTTCTTTGAAGGATGAGAACAGAGTTCTGGTAAAGCTAGGTCTGGAACGTCTCCGACGTAGTTCTAACCTTGGCCTGAGGACTCTTTTGAGTGTCGCCGGTCTATCCGGAAAAGAGATCACGGAAGGACACGTCGGATTCATCCTTGCTCCCAGACTCAATGCCTGTGGCCGCCTTTCTTTAGCCAGAAAAGCGGTAAAGTTACTGCTGGTCACCGATGCCAGAGAGGGTTTTCAATTGGCCAAAAATTTAGATAGGGAGAATATCAATCGTCGGAGGATAGAGGAGAAGATGTGTAAAGAAGCCGAGGAGCTTCTGCCTGAAGAAAAGGGACCGGTAATTGTTCTCTCCAAGAGTGGATGGCATGCGGGGGTAATTGGTTTGGTAGCTTCCTACATCAGGGAAAAGTACTTTCGTCCCACAGTCATCTTTTCCCTGGACGAGGATCCAGCCAGGGGTTCATCAAGGAGCATTCCTGAATTTTCCATATTTAGTGCTTTAGAGAAGTGCGAAGACCTCCTTCTCAGTTTTGGGGGACACCGCATGGCAGCGGGGATGAGGATCCTAAAAAAGAATATACCTGAGCTTAGAAAGAGGTTGAATGAACTGGCCGATGAGCTACTCTCTCCTGAGGATCTTATCCCTTCTTATTTCATAGATGCTGAGGTGGCTCTGGAGGAACTAGAAGATAGGGTCTTTGAGGAATTAAAGCAGTTTCCTCCCTATGGTCCTGGTAATCCGGCTCCTCTTCTTTCAACCAAAGCTCTATCTATTAGCCCTTCCCCCACCATGGCAGGCAGAGGCATCCTCAAGGCATCCTTAAACTCAAAAAAAGGCGAGAAATTTGAGCTAATTGGGTTTAATTTTGGTGCCCAGTTAAAAAAAATTGATGGATTAAGACCCATAGACGTGATCTTTACTCCCAGAGTAAATGAGTTCAGAGGTGAGATAATTCATCAACTGGAGATAAAGGACTTCCGAGGAGAAACCAATGATAAAGATATCCAAAAAAATCAGGAGCATACCGGATTTTCCTAAAAAGGGAATTCTTTTCCGGGATATCACTCCTCTTTTGCAGGATGCCACCTCCTTCAAGGAGGCTATAGAGCTACTGGCAGATTATTACCAGGATAGCAAGGTCGATTTGGTAGTTAGTGCAGAGGCTCGCGGTTTTATCCTTGGTGCAGGTATTGCTTACCGGCTGGGAGTAGGTTTTGTACCTGTGCGTAAGCCCGGTAAACTCCCTTATGAGGTAAAGAGGGCGACTTATGAACTTGAATACGGTGAGGATTCTCTGGAGATACATAAGGATGGGGTCAAGAAGGATGATAGGGTTCTGGTTTTTGATGATCTTCTGGCCACGGGAGGAACAGCCGGAGCTATCTGTCAATTGGTGGAGGAGTTAGAAGGAAAGATAGTGGGAGTTTGTTTTTTGATTGAGCTGACCTCTCTCAAAGGACGGGAGAGGCTTAAAGGGTATAGCATTTTTTCCTTGATTAAATATTAGAGGGTGAAGAGGGATTGACATTTCAAAAATGAAGATAGAAAAACTTGTCGTGGGAGAGATGCAGGCAAACTCTTATCTTGTGTGGGATGAGCAAAGTAAGGAGGCGGTGGTAATAGATCCCGGAGGAGATCCAGATGCTATATTTGATGCCATATCTCGGAATTCACTCAAGGTCATCCATATCATTAATACTCATGCTCACGTCGATCATGTGGAGGCAAATGATCTAATTAGACAAAAGACTCAGGCAACTTTGTTCATCCATTCAGCCGATGTTTCTCTACTGCAAGATTTAGAGCTCAATTTATCGCAGATGTTGGGAAGGGAAAAGAACTTTCTACCTCC